>NZ_JAZNIB010000340.1:0-19309 GCF_045577275.1 Methanobrevibacter sp. | reverse complement strand
ATAAGTGTATTGAAGAAGGAATAGACTGGGGAGACGATGAAGAGTATTTAAATTTAATGGGAGAATTAGAAGATTTAAAAACTGATGAAAAAATTAATTATGAAATTATTTTAAAATATTAATATATTATAAAAGATAAATATTAATTAAGATAAATTATTTTAAAATATCGATATTAAAAATTAGAATAATTCTTAAGAAAAATAAACCAAAAGAAAATCTTATAAATAAAGTGGTAAAATGAGAATAGCTATTGTTTCCGGAAACTCCGAAGGTCCGACTGAATTGAATGCATTTGATAATGCTCTCTATGAAGCGGAAATTGGGGATGTTAATCTAATAAAAGTCTCCAGCATGCTTGAGGCCAATACAAAAGTAGAAAAATTACCTAAATTAAAGGCAGGTTCAATGGTAAACTGCGTTTTATCAAGCTTAACCTCCAAAAATAAGGGTGAGGAACTGGTTGCATGCATTGCAGTAGCTATTGGTGAAGAGTTAGGCTGTGCTGTAGAGACAAATGGAATCAATCAAAACGCGGAAGATGTGAAAAGCGAAGCAATTGAGATGGTAAAATACATGATGAATAAACGTGGTGTTGAAATCAAGGAATTGGTTGTTGAAGAGGCACACCATACCGTTGATGAAATAGGATCTGCAATAGCTGCAGTCATATACTTAAGAGATGATATAATTGAGGAATAAAGGAGGGAGAAGATGAATCAGGACGATATAAATTTGTGTAGAAATATAGCAACCACAGTTTTTGAAAAAGTGGAAAATCTCCTTGAGGGACAAGTAGGAAATCCGAAAGCTGGAGAATTTGTTAAAATAGGTGCAGACGGCACCCCTACATCATATATTGATATTATTGCTGAAGATGAAGTAATCAAACTCCTTAAAGATGCTGATTTTGAGTCTTACTTAATTAGTGAGGAAATCGGTGAACTTAAACTAGGAAAAGGAAAACAGGAATCAATTAGCCTTAGTGAAGAATTGCTTAATAACGTGCCAAAAACCAGAAAGGAAAAAGAGCAGGAAAAACCTAAATTCATTTTCCTCATTGATCCTCTTGATGGAACAAGCAATGCAATTAAGAACATTCCTGCATACGGCATGTCAATTGCAGTGGCTAATGTGCCTGAAGGAAGGGAAGCAACATTGGATGATGTGCAACTTGGTTTTGTAAAGAACTATGCCAATGGAAACTTCTATGAAGCGATCAAAGGAAATGGAGCTAAAAGAAATGGGGAACCAATGACTCCAAGCAGTGAAGCGGACTTGACTAAAATAAGCCTTGGAGGATTCACTAAAAGTAAAACATTATCCGTTTCCAAATTGGTGGACACTGCAAGAAGAATGAGAGTATTAGGTTCTGTAGTATTGGAGCTTGCTTATGTTGCAAGTGGAAAATATGATGCGTTTCTTGATTTGAGAGGAAGTAGAATTATCGATATTGCCGCTTCAAAGCTTATTGTAGAGGAAGCAGGAGCCATTGTAACAGACAAATATGGTGAAAAGCTAAACAGCAGATTAAGCATTTATGAAAAGGCTGTAGTTGTCAGTGCAGGAAATCCTGACCTTCATAATCAAATCATCAAGATCATAAACAACGATGAATTGGAAAAGATCCAAAGCGTTGCTATTGTAAGTAGAGTTGATGAGTACAAATCCGTATTGTTCTCACTTAAAATCTTCGAAACATTGGTAAATAAGAATTTGGAAATAGTTTTGGAATCATCTCTGGCAGAGAAATTGGAAGAGATTAAGGAAGATCCGGAACTCCATAAGATCATTGCAAAAACCATGAATGAAACTCCTGAAATCGCAAAGCATATTGAAAGCTTGAACTTCAATTACAATTTCATGGATTATGCTAAGGAATTGAACGAACTTAGAAGTGATATGGCAATCATTCTTGGAGGAGATGGAACACTTCTCAGGACTCAAAACCAATTGACAAAGGAAATCCCAATATTCGGAATCAACATGGGTACTGTAGGATTCTTAACAGAGATTGAAGTGGAGAATACATTCGAGGCTCTTGATGCAATCTTAGATGGAGAATGGTCCAAAGAGAAAAGAACACAAATCATCATTTCCCATGAAAATCAAAGCTTCCGTGCATTGAATGAAGTTGTAATTATGACTGCAAGGCCTGCAAAAATGCTCCATTATGAGATTTCCGTTGACGGAGAAGTTGTTGAGGAATTAAGGGCAGACGGATTGATCATTTCCACACCAAGTGGATCCACTGCATATTCAATGTCTGCAGGAGGACCTATTGTAGACCCTAAGGTAGGGGCATTCATCATAGTGCCTATTTGTCCATACAAATTGGGAGTCAGGCCATTCGTTGTATCTGATGCAAGTGAAATCAGAATCAAGCTCCTCAAGAGAGGTAAGAAAGCTATTTTCGTAATGGATGGACAAGTCCAAAAAGAAGTGAACTATATGGAAGAACTCATAATCAAAAAGTCAGAAAAAGACGTTTACTTTATGAGAATCAATAAGAAATACTTCTATAAGAAAGTTAAAGATAAACTTAATGAAGGAGGATTAGACAGTATCAACAGAGTATTATAAATATAACTTATAAATACTCTTTACTATCTCATATCCCCTAATTCTTTTTTTTAATTCTTTTTTATGATGATAAGATTTTTAACAATCTTTAAAATATCTTAATAGTGAAACAATAAGAGTGAAACAATGAATGTTTTTTTAGTTGATTTGACACATGGCGGAGTGAAAATATCCTCTGAACTTGCTAAATCTGGCGAATATGAAAAAGTGTTTGCCTATGACATCTACAATACTTTAAAAAAAGAGGATGAAGACCTTTTAAACACTTATGATGTGAATATAATCAAGGATTTGGACTCCTTTAAAAACCAAATCAAATCCAATTCAATAAGCAATATTGAAAGCGACAACACTCATAAAGATTTGATAATCAATCCTATTCATTCTTCACTTAATGTAAAAGAATTGCTAATTGAAATAAGCGGTTCAATAGATTCAAATGAAGAGGAAATATTAAACCAATACAAGATTCTCAATCATCATGAAGCTATAGAACTTGTTTTAAGCAATTGGAAAGAGGAAACAATCAATCAAGGCATAAAAACAGTTGAAATCACTGGAGTCAAAGGAAAAACCAGTGTTTCATTCCTTTTAAAAGAGATATTTTTAGAAAACAATGAGGATACATTGTTATTATCCAGTTTAGGTGCTTATCTGTTTAGAAAAAATGAAGATGATGAACAGAAAATCATATTGCAGAAGAACATCAGCATTACTCCAGCAAATATAATCAACACAATCCAATTAGCTAAAAAGATAGCAAATCCTAAATGCAACACATTTCCAATATGCGATAAGAACAAGGATTTAGACGAAATGATTGAAGATGAAATCATTTCTGAAGAATACAATGACAACCCTTACAAGGATTTGAATTATGACATTGCTGTTTTTGAAAATTCATTAGGAATATGCGGTTTAGCTGATATTGGAATCCTAACCAATCTGGTGGAAAACTACTCCATTGCAAAAGGAAGCTCAAATGCAAGAGAGGCTAAAAAGCAAGTCTTCAAATCTCCTTTGGTAGTTATCCAATATGAAACATTGAATGAATTCTACAAGGATGAAAAAGATAAATATTGTGAAAAGATCAATAGCTTCTCACTTGATAATCCAAATGCAAATGTATTCTGCGAATCCATTGACTATGGCATTGACAATACAAACATCAAAATCACTTATCATGATTTAAGAAGAATTGACAATGAATTGATAAATGGAGAGTTAGAGATAGATAGTTTTGCTCCAGGATCACATCATGTATCAAACATTTTATCTGCTGCAACAACCGCCCTTGCATTAGGCATAGATGTAGAAACAATTCAAAATGCTTTATCAAAATTTAAAGGAATCGATGGGAGAACAAACGTAAGGCAAATTGATGGCACTGATTTGAGAATTATTGAAGAAATCAATCCAGGAATAAATACAAAAGCAATTGAAAGTTCAATTAATATGATAAAAGACATTGATGATTACTACATCATCATTGGTGGAAAGTATGGAGTAACATGTGAAGAGATAGACGAGGAGAAACTATCCAAATTCTTGCATGAATATATGATGAACAATCCCAACACCAATCTTATTTTAACTGATGAACTTGGAAAGAGTTTAGAAAATAAATTAAACTTTTTAAATGAAGAGAATAAAGAAAATAAGGAAAATAAAGAAGAAACATTTAAAATAGAATTTATTGAAGACTATCATGAAGCTCAAAATAAGGCAATAGGAAACAATAAGAACATTCTATTCATTTACAGATCAAACTATTCACAAGTTTCCAAACGTTAAAACGAAAAATATTAAAAATTTAAATAATTTTATTAAGAACAATTTACAAAATTATAATGGTAAACCTTTTGAAATCAAATTTGATTAAAACTAAAAACCAAGGCGAATTAAATGATTGTTGGAACTAGAGGAAGCAAACTTGCACTTGTACAGACAGACTACATAAGAAGCTGCCTATACAATATCACTGGAGAAGAAGTGGAAAAGAATATTATAAAGACAAAGGGAGACAAGATCACAAATTCCCAATTATATAATATGGATTCCAAAGGACTTTTTACAAGAGAACTTGATAATGCATTGCTTGATGAGGAAGTTGATTTTGCAGTGCACAGCCTAAAGGATGTTCCTACTGAATTGAATGAAGATCTTGAAATTGTTGCAGTTCCTCCAAGAGAAAGTCCAAATGAAGTGCTTATTTCAAACTACAGCTGGAGCGAACTTGAAGAAGGTTCCACACTTGGAACAAGCAGCTTAAGAAGAGAAGCATTCTGCAAGCTCCATGATAAGGATTTTGAATTGAAACCTATCAGAGGCAATGTCGAAACAAGAATCAAAAAGGTTATGGATGGAGAAGTTGATGCTACAATCATGGCTGAAGCAGGATTGAACAGATTAGGTTTACAAAAATACATTAAAACCCAGTTTCCAACAGATTACATAATGCCTGCAGCAGGACAAGGAGCATTAGCTGTAATTACCAGAAAGGATAGTGAATTCAAAGAAACAATCGCTAAATTAAACCACTATTTCTCATTCCAAGAGGTATTGGCTGAGAAAACCATTCTTGAAGAGATTGGAGTCGGTTGCCAATGGCCGATTGGAGCAATAGCAAGAATAAAAGACAAGAAATTTGAGCTTAATTCCATCTTGTTGGATAAAAATGGAGAAATCCTATATAAGGAAAGCCTTAATGGAAGCATAAGAGAAGCTGAAGCTATGGGAAGAAAAATAGGAAAAGATATGCTTGAATTCCTATAAAATAGCTAAGAATTCTATGTATATTTAAAAATAAACTAATTTCTTTAATTTTTTTAAATATTTTTTAAATATTTTTTTAATGATAAATCCATTTCATGAAAAAACTTGAATTTTCATGAAATCAAAAATTTATCAAAATTTAAAAACTGATTAAAAATTCTTAAAAATTAATTTATCTTACTTTTTATTCTATTTTAAGAAAAATAACAGTTGATTTACTTTATTTTTTAATTTAAACTCATTTAGATATGAATAATATAATTATTGAGAAAAAATTATATAAAAAAATATAAAAATTTAATAATATTTATAAGTTATAAGACACAAAAATATATCTGAATAATTGGAGGAATATATTTGAGAACTATAAATGTTGGAGTTATAGGTGTAGGTGCAATGGGATACAACCATGCCCGTGTATATTCGAAATTAGAAAATGCTAATCTCGTAGCGGTGGCTGATGTAGTAAAGCCAACCTTAGATAAAGTTGTAAAAAAATATAAGACAAAAGGCTACTCAGAAATCGAAGACTTATTGAAAGATCCTGAAATTGAAGCAGTAAGTGTCTGTGTGCCAACAACCTTCCACCACGAAGTCGTAATGGAAGCTATAAAATATGGAAAGCACGTTTTAGTTGAAAAGCCAATTGCTTTTACTGCTGAAGAAGCTGAAGAAATGATTAAAGCTGCAAAAGAAGCAGGCGTAAAACTTGCAACAGGACATGTTGAAAGATTCAATCCTGCAGTGCAAAAAGCTAAGGAACTCATTGAAAATGAGGTTATTGGTGATTTAGTAACAATTTCAGCTAAAAGAGTAGGCCCTTTCCCACCAAGAATAAAAGATGTAGGTGTGGCTATTGACCTTGCAATTCACGATTTAGATGTAATGAACTTCTTGATTGAAGCTCCTGTAAAACAGGTTTATGCAACCATGAGCAGTATTTTAGACCAATCTGACTTTGAAGATCATGCAGAAATCATGATAAGCTTTGATGAAGACATTACAGGTATTTTAGAAGTAAACTGGTTAACTCCATACAAACGTAGACAAATCGAAATTACTGGTACTGATGGAATCATTACCATTGACTACATAGACCAAAGCATTGAAGTTTATGGTAAATTTGCACAAGACATACAAATCAAACCAGTAGAACCATTAAGCGAAGAATTAAACTCTTTCCTATGTAAAATTGAAGCAGATGAAGAACCTGAAATTACAGGTGAAGATGGTCTTAAAGCCCTTAAGATGGTTCTTGCAGCAAACAAATCATCTAAAGAACACAGCCCAATCAATTTTAAATAATCTCTTCAAGATTACAAAAATTAGTTTGAAAATATATTCTTAAAATTAAATTAAAATAAATCAAAATCAAAAAATCAATTATTAATAATTATAACACATATAAGTGAGGAGAAAAAATGAACCAAGATCTTATTAATAGAGCTCAAGAACTTAGAAACCATGGATTTACCACTGGTGAAATAGCAGATGAGCTTAATGTATCAATGGATACTGCACAATGGTTAACCTTACAAAGAAAAGAGGAAACTGTAGAAGCAGAAGCACCTGTTGACATTGCAATCAACTGGAACAGTTTAGGCGGAAGTGCTTCCAGACTCAGATATGTTGCAGCAGCTTTAAGTGACATTGCATTAAAGCATGGCGACCTTGACCTTGTTTTAGGAATTGCAACAAGCGGAGTTCCATTTGCAACCATGATGGCAGATGTAATTGAAGAATTGACTGGAACCACTACATGCATATCCATTTTCCACCCTAAAAAACACAGAACTAACCCAACAAACAGTGATGAAGGAGCTATAAGCAGCAACTTTGGAACTGTTGAAGGCAAAAAAATAGTTGTTGTCGATGATGTAATCACCAGCGGTGACACCATCACAGATGTAATTAAAGTGGTTAAAGACCATGGTGGAGATCCAGTTGTAGTAACTGTTTTAATTGATAAGTCAGGACTCGAAGAAGTGGACGGAGTCCCAGTAGAATCATTAATTAAAGTAAGTCAATTAAGTTAAATTAACTTACTTTATTTTTTTTATTAAAAAATTTTTTAGTTTTATATTTTACGAATAATTTATTTCATTTATTTCCAAAATCATCCCAGAAATGAGTTTGGAAAACACTATTTTTACTAAGCTCTTCTAATTTTAAGAACAGATTCCAAGGCATTGATAGGTTCATATATTCATCTGGAATCAATCGTCTCATATGAGCCCTAGCAGCAAAGTCAAGGGGACTTAAGACTGGAACAGGGTCGTCACTGTCTGCTTGCTCGAAAGTGAATGCACCAATAGCTTGACATGCAGATGCTTGTGGAGTCATTATATGAGCACTTTTTGACCTAAAGGAACCATTCAACTGAAGCACTGCAGATAATTCCATAGTGTTTAATGTGAAGACAACAGAATCTGGAGTTTCACCATCTTCAAGAAGTTCTATCGGCTTGAAAATCACATACTGCCCTTCATCATAGAAAGGCCTATTCTTAATGTTTTCATATGCAGTGTCAAAATCTGAAAAGATTCTCTCACCCTTCTTGAACATCTCTTGAGTAGGTTTTGGCATGAAGCTTAACCTATGCAGAAATGCTTCCTTATCCTTAGCAGACTCTGTACCTAAAGATAAAAAGGTGGCTTGAAACTCTCTGTCTTCATCTGTTTTGAATCCAGTTCCCCAACCAAAACCAGCAGACACTCCTCCACAGGTAATGTTTTCACGACCAAAAGCAGTGACTTTCCTTTTTGCAATTGTTTGTCCAACCAAAGACATCACACAACCGCCTCTTCCTGCTTTAGGAGCCAATGCATCATCTGGTTTTTCATCAGCTTTAATTAAAACTATAGGATCAAACTGTCCGTTCAATTCCTTTACAATATTAAATTCCATTTTAAAACAACCTTTATAATAATTAATTTTAGATTTATACAATGAAATATAAAGATTTTACTATTTAAAGGATGGAATGAAGATTAATAACTAAATTAAGTGTTGAAATAAAATAAAAATCCATACCCAAAATCAAAGTAACTTGCCAGTTACAAAAAAGATTTATATATATGCGAACAATAGTTAATATAAGAAATAAGATAAGTCATGAGGTTAAAGATGACAGAATTTGATAAAAATAAGGAAATAGATTTTCTGATAAATGAATTGATTTCCACAAATGATAGAATAGACAATAATATGGAAATTCCTGACAATTATGATGAAAAGAGAAAATTGCTTAGAGCATTGATGAATACACAAACTCCAGTGCAGTTAAGTGATGAATTCTATAAAATTCAAGATAGAATCCTTAGCGAGGAAACAAATAACAAAGATTTGGTCTCTTGTGAAGATATAGAAACAATTAGTCAAAATCCTAATGAAATAGACTCAAAGATAGCTTTATGGCAAGGAGACATAACTTATCTAAAAGCAGATGCAATAGTGAATGCAGCAAACAGCCAAATGTTAGGATGCTTTATTCCTTTGCATAACTGCATTGACAATCAGATTCATTCAGCATCAGGATTCCAGTTAAGAATGGACTGCTATAAGATCATGCAAGAGCAAGGCCATGAAGAGGCAAACGGAAATGCAAAAATCACCTCTGCCTATAATCTCCCTTCAAGATATGTCATTCATACTGTAGGTCCAGCAATACCTTATGGGAGAGAACCTGATGAGAATGAAATAAGAGAGCTTGAAAGCTGTTATCAATCTTGTTTGGAACTTGCAGATGAACATGAATTAAAATCAATAGCTTTTTGTTCAATATCCACTGGAGTCTTCAACTTCCCAAAAGACCAAGCTTCCAAATTAGCTATTGAAACTGTAAGAAACTATTTAAAGAACAATCAAAATACAAATCTTGAAAAGATAATATTCAACACATATTCAGATGAAGCAACAGAAATCTATAGGAAAAATCTAAAATAGGGAGTAAAAATATGGAAGAATATAATTTAAGAGTGGAAAAATTAAAAGAATTGATTGATGATGCTGATTATATATTGATAGGTGCAGGTGCAGGACTATCAACTGCTGCAGGAGTGGAATATGCTGGGAAAAGATTTACAGACAAGTTCCCAGAATTTATTGAAAAATATGGATTTCAGGACATGTACACTTCAATGTTCTATCCATTCAAAAGCCCAGAAGAAAGATGGGCATATTTTGCTAAGCATGTTTATGTAAACAACATTGGAATGGAAGGAACAGACCTTTATAAAAAACTCTTCAGCATAGTGAAAGATAAGGATTATTTCGTAATCACAACAAATACTGATGACCAATTCCTGAAATCAGGTTTTGACAAGAACAGATTCTTTAGAACACAAGGAACCTACAGCAAAATCCAATGCTCAAAGGCATGCCATAATAAATTATATGACGATACAGAATTGATCTTGGAAATGATGGAGAAAACTGATGAAGACTTGAAGATACCAAGTGAACTTGTTCCAAAATGCCCTGTTTGTGGCGAGGAAATGGACTTGAACTTAAGAAAAGACAGCTTCTTTGTAGAGGATGATGAGTGGCATGAACAAAATAAGAACTACATTGATTTTAGACAAAAGGCTTTAAATGGAAAATTGCTCCTTTTGGAATTTGGAATCGGATTTAACACCCCAATTATAATTCGTTTCCCATTCGATGATTTAGTGAAATCATATGAAAATGTCAATCTTGTGAGATTCAACAGGAGCCACACAGAATTAACAGTTAAACATAAAGGAAATTATTATTTGGTTCCTGAAGATGAACTTGGCAATTACATATCCCAAGACGTTAAAGAGAGATATGTTCCTTTCAAAGAGAGCATTGGTGAAACATTGGATAAAATAAAATAAAAAAATAATAAAAATAAAAAAAATAAGGTTAAATTTTGGTATTTCAGACATTAGTTTTCATTTGATTTAATTAATCTTTTAATATGCAAATCAGCCCAAATCATAGTTATTGTATTTACAACCAATTCACCAAGAATGATTCCCCACCATGCTCCATACTCTCCATAACCAAACACAATAGCTAAAAGTATTGCAAAGGCAAGAGTGAATACAGTTTCCCTCAAGATTGTCTGGAACATTGCAGTTATTCCATTTCCTGTTCCTTGGAAAACAAAGGTGGAAGTGCATCCATAACCCATAGTCGGGAAATAAATGACTATTACAGATAGGAATGCAATTAGCTGTGGAGTCAATCTTGTACTTGTACCTGTGTATGCAAATACAGAAACGATTTGTGGAGCAAAGAGATAAACAACTATTGCAGCGATGAACCCAAATAGAATGGCTATTTTCATAGAGTATCTATGAGCAACCAAAATCTCATCATACTTTTTAGCACCATAATTTGCACCTACAACAGATATTAATGCTGTAGCTATTGCAATTATTGGAGTTGTTGCAATGGTAACAACTCTCCAACCAGTTGAATAGACTGCAACTGCATCTGTATTTGCTACAATTACAAGCAAAAGTGAAAACAATGCAGCGAACAAAGCATTGTTGATCAATTCCAAGCTTGCAGGAAAACCTACCTTTATAATGTCCACAGCAATATCTTTATTGAACTTATAATTAGATAAAAATGGCTTTAAATAAGTATCCTTCTTCACATAGAACCAATAGAACAGAATAATATTCACAAGCAACAAGGATATTAATGTGGCAATTGCTGCTCCCTTAACCCCTAAATTAAGACCATAAATAAGAATTGGATCCAATATCATATTGAAGATTGAAGAAAATAGCATTGCATACATTGTCCTGTTTGCATCTCCTTCACCTCTTAGGACTCCATATAATGCATTTGATAAAATTACAAGAATGGAACCTGAAACTAAAATTACCCCATAATCCATTGCATAATCAATTGTGCTTCCTGCCCCCATCCCAAGGAGAATGTCCTTCAGGAATATAAGGAGTAGAATTGTTGTGATAATAGAAACAATGATTGTGATGAAAATAGTGTGAATGGCACCATTATCTGCCTTTTCCTTATTCTGTTCACCAATATATTTTGACAATGCAGAGGCAGAACCAGCCCCCAAACCATTTCCTATTCCCATAAGTGCAATGAATATAGGACTTACAAAACCAACACCTGCAAGTGCATCCGCCCCTAATCCAGATACCCAAATGGCATCGATTACACTGTAAAGACTTGTGATAAACAATGAAATGATAAGTGGAATAGACATTTTCCACAAAGCCTTCTTAGGATCTCCCAATATGGAGTCCACTCCTTGATGATTTGTTATGTTTTCACTCATTTTATCACAAATTCTTTAAATTCCTTTTAATCTTTAAAAATAAATAATAAAAATTCTCAAAAATAGCTAAAACTTTAATTATTTAAGTATTTTTAATTATTGGAAATTTTAATCCATTATAACTATATATAAAACAAAATTTATATAAATAACTATCAAGATGTGATATTATGGCTGAAAACAATTACGTAATCTTCAAAAAACAATATGGAAATATCAAAAGACCAAGAGTTAAAGAGTTATACATCAATCAAAATGGAGTGAAAATCTACGAAAAGGACCAATCCATGATAATCAATATCATTGTACCTGTTGAAGACTCAACCAAAACTGTCCAATACTTTGAAGAGTTCAATTTAGGTGAAGACATCCAATTCAACATTGCAGATACTGGTGACTTCGAATGCATTTTCAGAGGAATTTCTCCAGTTGCAGATAAGCAAAGCTATTCATCATTCTCAATCACAGTTCAGGAAAAGGATCCAAGACAAGATCAACTTCAAGAAAAATCCGATTTAATCGAAAGTAAAAACATAATATCACAAAAGTGAAAAATCACAAAATAAATTCCACCAATTTAAATAAAAATATGCCAAATATTTTTAATACTTATTAAGAAAAACATTAATTTAATCAATCATACATCTAATTATTTTATATTAGAAAATTTTCTAGATAACAAACCATCACCCAGCCTACATCACACCTCATTTATTTTCTTATTTTATAAAAATTTTTAAAAAATGAGCATCTAAAAAAGAATGCAAAATTTTTCATTTTTATTATAAAATTACAAGATGACATCAATATTAAAATAAAGTTGTAAAATTGCTTTAATTTAGTTATAATATTCTAAAAACTTTTTATAACCGATAATAATTTATATAATAAGGATAAATAAAAAAATAAAGAAAATTAAGCTAAATTAAGGTGAAATACATGATTGATGAAATCTTTGATGAATACGAAAAGCAACAAAAAGAGAATTTCTTAATGATAGGGAAACATTTTGGCATTGAAGGGGAATTTCTCTCAAGACCTAATGCAAACCATGATTTAATAATTATCTTAAAGAGCACCAATCTATTGAATGAAGAGATAGACTCCTTTGAACTCATAGATAATTTCTATGAAAAAATCGTCAAGGAAGGAATACTATTCGGATTAGGGTTTGGAAAGGCACATATGATAAAGAAAGTCTTGGAGTTGCCATTAAGCAAAAATGAAATATCTAAAATAAATCTGGAAGATTATAATGAGTTTTTTCCAAAGTTTGATGAATCAAAATCAGTTTTGAATGAATATTGCGAAGATGGAATGAAAAGGGTTCTTGTGACAATGAACGCAGAACTAAGCGATATTGAAAAAGAGGCTGAAGAAGTTCTTTTCATCTCTAAAATTATTGATAAGAACCATAATGAACTGAAAAAAATACTTTACGAAGAGTTTTTGGATATTTTTGAAATTGATAGGAAAAAAGCGAAATATGGTTTCCAGAAAAAGATCAGAATCAATTCAGAAATCTTGAGACCACAGATAAGGTCCAGATTCTTTAAGGAGATGGAAGGGACTTTCAAGGTCAAGGAAATTCTTGAAGAATATTTTGAACTGATGATAGATACAGGTGCCGAAATAGGAATAAAGGTAGGATTTGGAATAGTCATTGAAGATATTCAAAAAGACCAAATCAATTACAACAAGCTAAAAAATTTAAGTGAAACTGAAATCATGATGTATATCCAAAAGGAGCATAGCGATTACATCTTTAAAAAACACAATAATTGCCCTGTTTAAAAAAACAAAAAAACAAAGGTGGTGAAGATATGAGCTATTTGGTTAATGAAATTTACGAACTTTACGAAAAGCATTTAGAACTTACAGAACCTGTTTTAAAGGATATTGGAGTGGATGACAATATACACAATTACCTCATTGATGTGAATATTGACCTTGAAATATTGCTTGAATCAAATGACCTGATTAAATATGACCACGACAAATTGCAGGAAAAAATCAAGGAGGCATACGATGAAGTGTTTAAGGAAGGAATCTTATTTGGAATCATAGTTGGAAAGATCATCAAACTGAATAACTGTTTGGAAAATAAGGAAAAGTACAGCGACTATCTAGAAAGAGAATATGATTGTTATACAGAGTATAACTTTAAGATTGATTTCTTTAAAAAGACAATACCTCCAATAAAAATAAGGAAATCAACAAGGGAATCAAATCCAAGGCAATTGAATTACAGAAACAAGAAGTATGAGGAAAAAAGGGAAGTTGATGGGATAGATGTTAATTGCGAACCGGTCCAAGATGGAATATACACCATCAATGAAGAGATAATCGAATATAAGGAAAGAATTGAAAAAAATGGAATAATCAGTTTTCTTGAAGGGGAAGGAATTGATGGTGAATTGAAGGATAAATTCTCCAATATAAATGACAGATTGTTTGAAAAACTATTCAATATATTGGAAGTGAGTTTGAATAATGCTGAAAGAGCCTGTCAGAACTTTTATCGTTTTGATACATTTACAGCCCATGACATGTTTGTATCTGACATATTCGCAAATCTTGAAGGGGAATTTGAAGCTAAGGAATTGGTGGAACTTTATTTAAAATATGTTTTCTTCAAAGGATTGGATATTGGAATATTAAATGGAAAAATGTTTTTCATATATGATATCCAAGAGGGATTCCTGAATTATTATAAAATTCAAAATATGAACTCTAATGAAAAAAGCAGATATTTGATAAAAGAATTATTTGATTAAGGATTTCCTTAATCAAAAAAGAAAAAATAGTAATGTTAAACTAAAAAATCGTTTAACTTAAAAATAAAATATTTATCCTATTTGAGTACCGCAGTTGGTACAGAATTTATCTCCAGGATCTACCTGAGCACCACATTTAGGACATGCAGGAGCCTGTGGAGCTTGTGGAGCTTGTGGAGCTTCTGGTTTCCTACCATATTCCTTGGTTGGTTGAGCATCACCAATAACAGGACCGCTTGTGAAATCTTTTTGACTGTTGATTTCTTCAATCAATGTCCTCATGTTTGCAATCCTCTTATCATCAGATGGGTGAGTTGAGAAGAAGTCAAATTCATTTCCTCCCCTTTGGCTCATGCTTTCCCAAAATGCAGGAATTCCATTGATGTCGTAACCTGCCCAATGAATGATCAGCATACCTAATCTGTCAGCTTCCAATTCATGACCTCTTCCAAATGGTTTTACAAATAAGAAGTCAGAACCGATATTAGCGGCATTGATGGATGCTCTTGTAATGTCTCCAACTGAACCTAAACCGAAGATGTCCAAAATGAAACTTCCAAAGTAACCTGCTGTTGCAATGGTGTTCTTCGCACTTTCAACACTTGCACGAGTTCTTGAATGGTCAAGGAGTGCGTGTGCCATTTCGTGCCCTAAGATAAATGCAATCTTTTCTTCGGTGTTTGCAATTGAAAGAATTCCTGAAAACATTATTATTTTTCCACCAGGCATACAAAAAGCGTTTACAGTATTGTCTGCAATTAAATGTACATCCCAATCATAATAATCTTGAATATAGTCCATTCTGTCGATTTTTGTCAAGTAAGCCTCCACTGCCTTTATCAATCTGACAGCTACAGCTCTCACCAATTGACCTTCAGGAGCATTATCCAATACTTGAGCCTTTTGGAGCATAGCATAATATTGCCTATATGAGTCCTCCAAAAACTTATCATCATTTACAATGTCAAAATGACTTTTACCTGTAAACGGATTTAAACTACTTCTTTTATCTTTTGCCATCTAATCACCAAACAAATAATACTTATAATTAATTATGTAATAAGTTATAAAAATATTTTACATTTTGTATCCAGTTCCAACAAACTGAGCAATTTCCCTACCTGTGTCATCTGTAATATCCACATTAATTACAGAGGTTGTTCTACCGTCTTTACGGACTGAAGCCTTTGCTATAAGCTTTTCTCCTTTAGCTCCACTTAAATAGTTTATGCTTACCTGAAGACCTACTGTCAGCTTGTGCAGTTGATTGGACATGACTGCAAAGGCAAAATCACCAAGAGTGAATATTGCTCCACCCATTACAGCACCGAAACCATTTCTGAAATCATCCTTGATCTCCACACTGCAAATACAATAATCCTCTCCAAGCTCATCCAAATGAATGCCTAATTTTGCTGCAAACTTATCTCCATTGAAAAACTCTCTTGCTTCTTCTATTGATTCAAAAGTTGTCAAAAAATCACCTAATTAAAAATGTGAATTAAATTATTCTTAAATAATATTATTATATTGAAAATCATTTAAAAGATTATTCTACTTAATAAGGTTTAGAAATAAAAAAACAGATTATTCATCTGTTTTAACCTTTCTAATAAACTTAGCAGGAATTCCGGCAACGATAGAACATTCATCCACATCTTTTGTCACTACTGCTCCAGCTGCAATGATTGCCCCATCCCCTATTGTAACGCCAGGCAAAATAGTTGCATTAGAACCTATCCAAACCTTGTTTCCGATTCTTATTGGGGCTGCAATTAAATTTGCCCTATTTTTTGGATTCTCATCATGATTCAAGGTAGCCATAACAACATTATGGCCAACCAATACATCATCCTCAATATAGATTCCTCCTTGGTCCTGAAACTTGCATCCTGCATTGATGAAGACATTTCTGCCAAGATGAATGTTCTTTCCAAAATCTGTGAAAAATGGGGTGAAAACCCTAAATTCATCATCCAGTTCTTTACCAATCAATTTGGAGAAAAGTTCTCTTCTTTCATCAAAATCATGAAACTTATAATTTAATTCACAAGTGATCTTTTGAGCTTCAATACTATAATAATTGCATGCATCTGCAGCTTCCTCATCCATAACCAATGCATCACCAGCATTGAAAATATCCAATAGTTCATTAAGTTCTAACATAATAATAAATTGGTTTTGATAAGATATAAAAATTTTTAAAAAAAAAGACGGAAAATTTGAAAAACCTAAGGAAATAGTAAAATAGAATATGGAAAATAAGTTAAAAAAATAAATAAATAAAAAAAGAAAAGATTTGCAAAAAAATTCAAATAATAAAAATTATAGGATTTAAGTTAAATCCATATAATCTTCATTGAGTAGCTTTGATATTTTTATGCATTTATTTTTTATCGAATTTAATAAAGGATTTAATGATGTCTTCAAATCCTTTTCCTTCTTCTGCAGATTCAATTACTTTTTTGATTACGTCAAAAAGGTTGTGTTCATTCTCTGCAGGAGTGTCAGAAGTAGTTGTAACGCCAGTAGCTAATGCAATATCTTCAGCTTTTACAGTTTGTCTTTTTGCAATTGTTGCATATTCAATTGCTTTTTTAGCAACTGCATCTGCGTCAGCTTCTAAGTATGCAACTAATGCATCTACTGCATCAGCACTTACTCTTTCAGCACCTTCTTCTTGAATAATCCTTTTTACAGGAGCTTTAGGAATTGCCATAATTTACACCTCTTTATAATTGTATAATTTTTATTTTATTCTACTTATTTATAAAGTTTTTCCATATTTCTTACTTAATTAACTTAATATTTATACAAAATAATAAAAAATAATCATTTTTATGAATTCTTACATAAAAATGTCGAAACTCTACTTTGATCTAGAGGATTGATTAAAGAATAAATTTATTTTTCTTTTTAAATCTTTTTTAGATTCTTAACAACTTTTTATAAGAATTTAATCATTTAAATTAATTAAAACAAGCTAAAATCACTATTTTTTATAAGAAGTTCATATTCTTTAGAACCATAATAATATACATTAAAATTATAAAAAGATTTAAAAAAGATTTAAAAAAGAGTGTGAAAATTAAAAAAAAGATAAAAAAATTAAAAAAAGAAAAAATTAAGGAATCTAGACGATTCCTTGAGCGTTCATTGCGTCAACTACTTTTAAGAATCCTGCAATGTTAGCTCCAACTACATAGTTTTTCTCAAATCCGTAATCTTTAGCTGCTGCATCAACATTAGCAAAGATGTTTTCCATAATGGTTTGGAGTCTTGAATCAACTTCTTCAAAGGTCCAAGATAATCTTTGGGAGTTTTGAGACATTTCAAGAGCAGAAGTAGCTACTCCACCAGCATTGGAAGCTTTACCTGGTGCGAATAAAACACCGTTTTCTTGTAAGTATTCGGTAGCTTCAATAGTGGTAGGCATGTTTGCACCTTCAGCCACAGCAACTACACCATTAGCAACTAAAGTTTTTGCATCTTCTAATTGTAATTCGTTTTGGGTAGCACATGGAAGAGCAATGTCACATTTTACAGTCCATACACCTTTGCCTTCGTGGTATTCAGCGGATGGTCTTGCTTCAGCATATGCAGTTAATCTTTCACGTCTTACTTCTTTTACTTCTTTTAATAATTCTACATCGATTCCTTCTGGGTCGTAAATCCAACCGGTGGAATCGGAACAGGTTACAGGTTTACCGCCTAATTGTTGAGCTTTTTGAATTGCATAAATAGCTACGTTACCTGCACCGGATACTGCAATGGTTTTTCCTGCAATATCAATGTCATTTGCTTTTAACATTGCATTAGTGAAGTATAATAAACCATATCCAGTTGCTTCAGTTCTTGCTAAAGATCCACCAAAGGTTAATCCTTTACCAGTAAGCACTCCTTCGTATAATCCTTGGATTCTTTTGTATTGGCCGAATAAGTAACCGATTTCTCTACCACCTACACCGATATCTCCAGCAGGGACGTCAGTGTCAGCACCAATGTATTTGCAGAGTTCGGTCATGAAACTTTGACAGAAAGCCATAACTTCTCTGTCGGATTTTCCTTTAGGATCAAAGTTAGATCCACCTTTACCTCCACCAATTGGAAGGCCAGTTAAGGAGTTTTTGAAGATTTGTTCGAATCCTAAGAATTTAATAATACCTACATTTACGGAAGGGTGGAAACGAAGACCTCCTTTGTAAGGTCCGATTGCACTGTTGAATTGTACTCTGTAACCGGTGTTTACTTGAACTTGACCGTTGTCGTCTACCCAAGGGACTCTGAATTTTAATTGTCTTTCTGGGTTTACTAATCTTTCTAAAAGTGCATCTTTTCTGTATTGTTCTTCATTTTCTTCGATTACGACTCTTAAAGATTCTAATACTTCTTTTACAGCTTGATGAAACTCAGGTTCATCAGGGTTTTCTTTAACAATTAAGTCAATTACTTCATCAACATAGGACATAATTTAATCTCCATTTGTTTAATAAATAAAAAAATTAATGAATTTAAGATATTTTTAAATTTGAAAAAAATTAATTAAACTAATATTATTATCGTTGATCAAAAATAGCAATACAAAATTCAACTATATTTCAACTAACTATACTTAACTACAAAAGACATTTAACTATAGCTATTTCCAAACAACAATAAAAGAATATTAGTTAAATCAATTTTAGTGAAAAACAATTATTTAAAAAAAATTTAAATAATATCTTAGGACATTCTTTCAGATAAGATTTCACTATCATGACTTAAACATTTAAGATATTTCTATCAAAAAAGTTTATGCCTATGATAGTGGAAAACCTTTTCCGATTTTGATGTCTAATAATAAATTGAATAATATTCAATATAAAGGTACCTATTTTTAAAAAATTTT
>NZ_JAZNIB010000339.1:0-5354 GCF_045577275.1 Methanobrevibacter sp. | reverse complement strand
ACTACAGCTCTGTCACTGGGATTCAGTCCTATTCCTGTTGCCGTAGGTATTGCTTTATCTTCATCACTCGGATTTATGATGCCTGTCTCCACACCTCCTAACGCAATTGTCTACGCATCCGGTTATGTTCCTATCACAAAGATGATTAAGACAGGAGCAATCATAGATTTAATAGGTATTGTGATTATAACTATTCCTGTAGTGCTAGTGGTTGTTGGAGCTGTAATGGGACTATAAGGAATGGGATTAAAATCACAAAAAATAGTCTAATTAAGTTCATTGAACTTTAAATTATTTTTTATTTCTTCATTTTATTTTCTATATATTTTGGAATCTCGTTTATGTTTTCTTTAATGTTGTCTGTCTTATTTTCCATATAAACTGGGATTCTTTTTCTTTTTGATTCTATAAATTCGCTAATATCATCAATATTTAGGAAATTGTCAACATCATCCCTTGTTGGGAAGATTTTCTTGGAATGATTAACTGATAATGTTTGATTAATGTTTTTGCTTTCCTCATTTCCAATTTTTTCTTCAACTTCAGGACTTTTTAATCTAAAAATTGTTATTTCAGGAGCGCAATTGATTCTGAGCCAGAAAACATTTGTTCCCAATCCCTTAGATGTATATTGTACCATATCCCCTACTTGGTATTCTCCAACAGGGTATTTTCGAGAACATTCACTTCTTAAAATTGTGGTGTTGAGTCCAGGAATAATGAATTGTCCACCATGGGAATGGCCGGATATTTGAAGTGCAAATCTTCCGGTAGTTGCGGTAATGTCTGCAAAATCCGGTTCATGAGCAAGCATTATTGCAGGGCCATGTTCTGGTATTTTAAGCATAACAGCGTCAATGTCTTCCTTATTCAGCTTCATGCTGTCAACACCGGCAATGTGAAGATAAACCACTTCCTTTTCCCCATCCTTGGATATTGTATAGACATCATTGCTCACATCTATTATTCCTGCATTTTTCAAGATTTGCCTAATTTCATCTGCTCCGTTCCAATGGTCATGATTTCCAAGCACTGCAAGGGATGCATCTTTAACTTCAATCATTGATAGGCATCGCTCAAGGTCTTCTGCAACATCCTCAAGAACATAGGATACATAGTCTCCAGTAAGTGCAACCATGTCTGGTTCCTGTCTGTTTACAATATCGATTACACCTTCCAGATACTCTGCAGTCAACCATTGACCAAGATGAAGATCAGATAGGTTTACAATTTTATAGTCATGGAAAACAGGGTCTAAATCCTTGATTTCAACATTAACCTCAACAATATCATATCTGCTTTCATCAAATTCTATAGGTACGATCTTTTCTCGAGTGATTGTCATTCCCTTTTGTATCTTTTGCTTGGCAACAAGTCCGAATGGTTTTTCACTAGACATATTTTTCACTTTTTAATGATAATTTTGAAATATTTTTTCTATATTGTAATGATATATATTTCTTAATAATTATATTCTTCTAGGGTATGTTTTTCCCTAATAGTTTACAATTTATTTTATGAATAGGCTTAAAAAAAGTTTAAGTTAATATATAAAAAGTTTTTAAAATAGTAAAGTGAAAAAGATGATAATGAATAAAAAAAGAAAAAATAGATTAATAAACTAAAGTATTTGTTTATTAGTTTAATTAAGTTCATTAAAGCGGAGTTTTACTAAACACCAGATAGATCCATCTTGCCCATATCAAAATCAACACTCTCATTGAAAACCAATTCACCATTTGGATCTGTAATCTCCAATTGAATATGGCTGACATTATAGAATTCATTGGTTTGAATGGAACCTAAAGTGAAAGGCTGCGAATCCTTAGAAAAATGAAACACGGTACTCAAGTAGTCATCCTCATAAGATTTTATGAAATTATTGTCTGTGTCATAATAGCTTGCTTTCATCTGATAACCTTTAGGATCATCTGGCAAGTTCTTGAAGACTCCTTCCAATTCATAATTATAAAATGGAACTCCATCATTTACAAAAGTGAATCCATAAGTGTTCTCCTTAATCAGGGTTATGTTTTGAGAATCATCAGTGTTGTTTCCTATGAAACTAAAGGCCATTATTCCCACTATAGCCACGATTACTACAAGTGCAGCTAAAGCTTTAAAGTTCGGTGCATTTCTGGAAGTCTTTGCATGGTTGCCTGATTTCATTCTTTGGTCAACATCTTTTAGATCATGTCCACATTTTGCACAAAACAATGCTACATCTTCATTTTCTTCCCCACATTCAGGACAAAACTTAGTCATTACAATCCCCCCATATTAATATTTTTTTAATAATGATTTTTTTATTCAACCATCATAATAAATTTATTGATTCAAAGTTTCGTTTAAATTAGTTCATTAAACTAAAGTTTTACGAACAACTTTTATCTCCTTTTTTAAGTTTAATTCGCCGTTATAATAAAATTTAAATATATAAAAAGCTAAAATACTTATAATTGTTTTAATTAATCAAAACAAAAATCTATTCAAATGGAGGTTTTATATTGAAAAAATTGGATGATATTACAATATCAAAAGCGATTATACAGGAATATATGAATGATTTTTTAGATTACACAGATATGGATGTAGCCATTGGTGGGGGAGGCCCTTCTGGAGTCACTGCCGGATATTATCTTGCTAAGGCAGGATATAAGGTTGCATTGTTTGAGAGAAAGCTCAGCATAGGCGGAGGCATGTGGGGTGGTGGAATGATGTTCAATAAGGTTGTCGTTCAGGAGGAAGGAAAGAGAATCCTCGATGAGTTTGGAATCAGATCTAAAGTTTTTGAAGACAATTATTATGTTGTTGATTCGGTTGAATGCACTTCCACCTTATGTTCCAAAGCAACTCAAGCAGGGCTTAAAATATTTAATCTGATGTCTATTGAAGACTTGATGGTTAGGGAAAATGGAATAAATGGGATTGTATTGAATTGGAGCTCTGTAGAGATGTCTGGATTGCACATAGATCCATTGACTGTCAGAGCTAAGGCGGTCATTGATGCAACAGGCCATCCAACAGAAATCACCAAGATTGTTGAAGAGAAGATGGGAGGAAGACTGAATACTGCAACAGGTAGGATAATGGGTGAGAAATCCATGTGGGCTGATAGGGCAGAATCCAAGATATTGGAAAATGTTACTGAAGTTTATCCCGGATTATATGTTACTGGAATGGCTGCAAATGCAGTTCATGGCTCCCAACGCATGGGTCCTATATTTGGTGGAATGCTCTTGTCTGGTGAGTATGTAGCTAAAAAGGTCATTGAAGACTTGGAAAATAGGAAATAATTTTCATTTTATTTTCTTATTCTTTTTACTTATTTTCTTATTCTTTTTACTTATTTTCTTGTTTTTTGTTTAATTTATTTCATTAAACCAAGGTTTTACGAAACTTAATAAATTCTAATAATAGAATTTATTAATTAAAAATTTTATTTTATTTATGAATTAACTGGAAACTTGTTATATTTTTCAGTTCTATTTTTAATTTCTTCAAAGTTTTCATCAATCAATAATTCCCCATCTTTAAATACGGTTCTTAATTGATCTTCACCTTCAGCATCTTTTGGAACAGTTTTAAACTCAAAATCATCATTTCTTAACAATTTGAATCTTCCTTTTTTGGATTTTTTACTGCTGTCCAATGGCTTTTTGAATATGTCAATCCATTCCCCATTTCTAAGTTGGGCAGAACATTTGAATGCATTTCTTTGGGTGTCTCTGTTTACGGCAGTATGCAATCCTCCACCCATTCCAAAGATAAGGTTTTCAGCAGCCCATCCTTGAGCCTTTATGCCAAAGAGTATGTCTCTGATTTTATGATAATCCAAACCGTCTCCCCAAAGAAGACCTATATTTGCTTTGAATGTTTTATATCCTTTGGAATTTTCTTGGCTTCCAAATCCTCTTTCAATTATTTCAAGACAATCGATTGTTGTTGAGATAGGTTCTCCACTGTCTGGTCTGAACACTACCTTGTTTCCTTCAGTTTTGTTTAGGAAGGTAATGATTTCATCATTCAGGCCATGTCCTTTAATGCATGCATTTTCCAAGAAATTCTTATAGTTGTAGCTGTCGATTACAATTGACAATATTCCATCATGAGCATTTTGGACAACGTTTATTGCCTGGTCCATTTCACCTTCCGGACCCATTGCAGTCATTACACTATGTTCAGTTGCCTGAACTGAAAATCCTTGAATCTCATTGCTATTGTAATAGTTTGTAGGTATTGCAAGTGCTGGTACAGTATCTGTACCTGAAAAGCTTAATAAATGAGCTGAACCGGCTAATCTTGATGATTCAGTTGAACTTGCTCCACGATAACCGAAATCATGCAACATAAAGTTAAGATTGTCTTTAGATGATCCTGTTATATCCAAATAAAAATTGCAAAGCTTTTTAACTTCTGCAGATAATGTTGCAATAGTTGATGGGTACCATACTTGAAGAAGGAGTGATTCAAGATAATTAGGCAACCAGTATGCATGCTTGTCTGTATTTTCTATAGTCATCAATGCATTGCCTACATTAACTGGTGTTCCTTCTGGAACCGCTTTTATTTCAACAGGGAGTTTTCCATCAAGTTCCTGTGCAATGTACATCCAATCATCAGTGTTGAAGATTCCTGGTGCAATATGTGCATCTACGATTTTCTCCGCTTCCAATACTTTTTCTTCACTTACTACACTGCCTTCAAGGTATTTCTTGAGGATGTATTGCAGTCCATAAAAAATAGTTTTGTTAAACTCTGCACCACTTCTGCTTTCAAGGTAGGAATAAATCCTTTCAGTGCCTTTTGGGTATAAGTAGTGGTGGGTGAGTTTATAGCTGTCTGTCAATAGGCATATATTATTCTCAATCATGTTATCACCCTTTTATAAATGTTGTTTTTGACTATTTATAAAGTTTTTGGTGATATTATGTCCTACAATAACATATTCGAAGAGGTTATATACTTGATCTTTTCTGAGTCTACCTACAGTAGCAGCCATACCTCAATAAGCCATCTGCCCATTCTTTGTTGAGGTCCGGTTTCTAAAAATATGGTTTAATGAAGTAAATTAAACATCAATATTACTTTTTTTTAATAAATAATGATAGGCTTCATTTATTACTTCATTGAAGTTTTCACTTGTATCAAAATATTTAATTTCATATTTAAGGCATTCCTCACAGACAGATTTACTATAAGGAACACCCAATTCTAAATTATATAAATTATCTTCGTCAGATTGATTTTTAGTCCAAATATTATCTGCATCATATTTTTTCATTTCTTCTAATTTTTTATGTATATCTAAATCTTTATATCCTAAAAAAATGATTATTGTATTTTTTATATCT
>NZ_JAZNIB010000338.1:0-1859 GCF_045577275.1 Methanobrevibacter sp. | reverse complement strand
TGGAAGATTATATTATGAGTGAATTAGATTCTGTATATTATAGTGGACGATTTGAGTATGTAGAATTTGGCCATGACGTTCCTGAAGGTGATTTTGCCCGTTTTGTAGTTTTATTTATAAAAATGTTATTAAAGACATTTGAATTGGAAAATGAAAAATTTCCTTCAAGTAAACGAGGTAGAAAATCTTATTCTTTATGTAAAATGATGTCATTAGTTTATTATTCATATTCAAGAGGTTTTACTGAAGCTAGTGTCATTGCAGACATGGCAAAATATCATTCTTATTTTAAATACGTTGCTAATGGTATAACTCCTGATGAAGATACTATTAATAATTTTATTAATATTTGGGGCAGTTTTTTGTAATATGTGATTTACTACTCCGTCCAATTCGCAAAAATCAGCGGATTTACTAATTTTGAAAATATTTGTGCGGACGGTACTGTTATTCAATCTGCCAATAATAAGTTCAATGTTGTCCATAAAGAGGATGTTGAAATCCTAATTGATTATTATTCTGGCAAATTAGTTGATTATGAACAATTGGGAAGCTTAAGATTCCCTGCTCGTAAAATAATTAATAGGACAGATAAGTCAAATAAGGAAAAGTTGAAATATTTAAATGATATTATGAAGAGATTTGATGAAACGGGTGCAAATACCATACCGGTTCATGATATGGAATCCATACATATTTATAATAAGCAAGGAAATCCTGATGTAGGTTATAATTTACAAACTGCTGTTGATTCAAGTTCAAAAATGTTCATGAGCCTCATTGTATCTCAGAAAGCAACAGATCACTACCAACTTCCCGAAATAATGAACAAATCAATTAAAAATATGGGTTTTATGCCTGAATATTGTTGTGCTGATGCAGGTTACAACACTCGACGAACACTCGAATACATTGAAGAAATTGATTTAAACTGTTTAATTGATAATAATCGAAGTGCTAAATTAAGAAATGGCCATTCCAATAGCAATAAATTCCATAAAGACAATATGGATTATTGTGTGAAAGATGATTATTTCACTTGTTATAATAAAGAAAAGTTAATTTTTCAAAGAACTAATGTTCGTTGGGATAAAAAAAGGAAGGATTTTGTTATTGAACGTGAATATTATAATAAAGATGCTTGTTCGAATTGTAAATTTGCTAATGAATGTTGTAATGGTGAACATCGTGTTGTAAAGATTACTGGAGGGATTTTAGCAGTTAATATGTTGAATAAGTTCGAGGATTATTCAAATGTTTTGCAGTATGTTAAAAGATTTTCAACTGTGGAAGCTCCCAATGGAACTTTGAGGTCATTTTATCATATTAATGAGTTTTTATCTAAAGGCATCGTAAGAATACAAAATCGTGTTAATATTTGTGGTGGATCTTATAATTTGAAGAGAATTTATAATCAATTGATGAAAATGGAAGGTATTAATGAGAGTAATATTCTTGATGTTGTGAGGAAATTTTGTGAGTATGTTAATTCTGTGATGTTTATTTGGAGAAATAATACTTTTCCATTCATTGATGAAGTATTGCAGTTGCCAGTTATTTGTAAAAGTTGTTTGTCAGATGAATTGTTGGAACATTCTGTGGATGATTGTCAATCAAGGTTAATTTCCGTTGAATCATAAGGATTTTCTTTATTTAAATTATTTTTTCAGATAAATGTTAATTATTTTGTTTGTTTAATTAATTTTTATCATTCATTTTTCTCTCATTGTTCATTATTTTTATTATTATTATTTATATTTTATATTAGTATTACTTTTCTTGTCAAAAATTGAATTTTTCGGAACCCTCTTAATATTACCATGTATATTAATGATAAAATAATTAATGGTATTTTATGT
>NZ_JAZNIB010000337.1:0-2339 GCF_045577275.1 Methanobrevibacter sp. | reverse complement strand
CTCCGTGTTCTCTATAATGCCGATTTGCTTACTTGGTTTAATAAGCGCAAAAAACCCTCTTCAAAAAATAAGAAGAGGGTTTTTTAAAAAAATCCTCCCTCATCTTTCAGATCAGTTGATCTGCAGGATTTAGCACCTTTTTAAGCTTTCGCTTAATGGTTGCCGGGCTTCACAGGGCCTATTCCCTCCGCCGCTCTCGATAAGAGTGTCATTACTATTTAATTAAATTAAGGTATTTATCTGTATGAAGTATATAGCACAAAAATTTCAATGTCAATAATATTTTGAATATTTAATTTTAAAATTATTAACTACTAAACATGACATAACAGTTCTAATTTCATGTTCACCATAATCCCAGCCAATTGCTGCAGAAAGTTCTATTAAACTTAAAAAATCATATGTATCAAATTCCGCTAATTCTAATACTAATATATTGTCTGAAAGCATTAGAAATCTCCCATTTAAATTCTTATCATAATTCCCCACCCTTCAATACTTAGACACCCTGGACTATCAGCAAAATAGATGAAGTAGGAAGCTGGCCTCGTGTCGGCTTTTTATAGTGGAATGGATGATTATGTTGAGCCTTGTACATTAATAAGGCAGCCATTTGGAGAAAGATACGATATTTAGAGTGACAATCAAAATAAGCAATATAAAAGAAATATATTTAATATTTTTCTTTTGCTTTACTCCCTTTTTAATAATTAATTCCCCACTGTAGAATAATCCCGATACAATCAGGCCAGTTACGACTGTTAGAGGTACGATTTCCGGGAATACAACCAAAAAAAGTAAGCCAAAAAGTGAACCGAAAAGTAAATAGATAAAAAATTCAATATTGCTTTTATTCTTTGATAAATCTCTTGTTAAGAAATCAATAAGAAAAGAAAGTGGCACACCGAATACAATAACAAGTGTAAAGACATACATAGGAAAAATTGCAAATGCTTCAAACATGCTTGCCAATCCATCATCTATAAAACTGATGAGTGCGATTATAACGACCACTATAGATGATACCAAAAGAGCAACATAGATTTTGTTTTTTATCAATTCTGTCCAACCTGCCTCTCAAATTTAAATATTTCATAATATTGAGATGTTGTATATATTTAATTTTTTCTTCAATATGAATGTATGATTAGTGTAAGAATCATACATTCAGCTGCCAATTGGCAGGTTTCATATGGCGTTTAACGCACCCATTATCACAATAAGATATCATTAAAACTACCAGTTTTAATGAGGACTCCTTTCTTATCAAGCTTTTCGTGATTGTAAGGAATAATGTTTAATTTCTCGTATTTTTCACTCCAAATTATATCTATGAAATGAGATGATTCTTGAAGAAAATGGTCAGGAGACACGTTTTCATAACAATAACATTCGTTAGGGAATGGTACATCTACCCCAAATAATTCAAGAACATCTTCTTCAATTGCAATTCCACCTATCTTAAAATCATAAACGGAATACAACTCTTTAAGAAAATTTGTAAAGTCAGTAAATTCCTCTTTTTTTATTCCGATTTGGTCCGACTCTAAGGTATCAACGATTGAACCATAAAACCAAAAATTGACCAATATTGAATTTGAAGAGACCATTACTATTTGTAAGGTCGCTTTTCGTTTTCTCGATAAATCGACATATAATCTTAATTGTAACGAATGCATATAACTTGTATGCTGGTCATCTTCGTCATAGGGATGACCTCTATCAAAAAAATCAATAATTTCGTCAATGTTTTTGTCTTGGATTTCAATTCTATTTCTGACCCTGGTCAAATTAAATAATATATCCTGTATAATTTCCTTTTTCTTTTCTTTAAGTTCCAACAAGAAACTAACTTCAAGAAAAGGACCGCCTTGTAACCATTGGGACCACTGCATCAATTATTCCTCCTAAGTTTAGGCTAAATTATACTATACATTCATTTTCTTCTTGAATTAACCTGCCCCGATCGTTGAGCAAGGTTTTTTACTTGAATTTGAATGTATGATTAATCTAAAATCGTACATTCAAAAAGGCTGCCAATTGGCAGCCATTCTCTTTTTTTAGTTAACATAACATTTGATCTAGGAGGTTGACCATTCGGCTTTTTTAGTAGAATGTGTGATTTGTGTAAGAATCACACATAAAGAAGGCCACCATTAGTTCAAAATATAAAATAATAAAAAAAAGCCAAATCAATGATATGACTTTTAAAAAATTTTATATAACTATATCTGATGTATTATGCAGCCTTTGGAAAAGAGTTTTTTTTCCTAAAACTCCTCAAAATTATTGAAATAATAAGAGATATAACAGTATAAAAAATTGCCCATCCGAAAATA
>NZ_JAZNIB010000336.1:0-6878 GCF_045577275.1 Methanobrevibacter sp. | reverse complement strand
CATTACTTCTATGGCTCTTTGTGGTCTTGGTGGTGGTGCTGAGGCTGCTATGGGTCGTGCTAGTTTGAATGCTATGGGCAGTGTGGAGCGTAATCGCATTATCAGGTCTTCTGTTGATGTGATTGAGACTTGCTTCAATGGTGGTATGGCTGAAACCAAGATTTATGGATACTCTAACGAGCCAATGAAATTCGTATTGGATACAAGCCTAAAGAGTCAATCAACAAAAGGAAAAATTAGAAGAGTAATTTCATCTTCATTTAAGTCAACTGTCTTTTCTATGTGCTGGGATTATTGTCGATATTTAAATGATGAGGAGTATTTTATAAATGTATAGTTTGAAAATGAGGATAATAATTACATTTATATGTTTCATAGTTACTGCTATTACATATATTATAACAAACATTACTTATGTTCGTAAGGGAAATGATTATGTAAATTATCAGATAATTATTTATCTTGTTGCATTAATTATTTTGATAACTATGATGTTTTCGTCATGATTTAAATTTTAAAAAAAGGGGATTGGAAAATTATATGATTATTGTTGAAAATTAAGTTTTTCTAACATAGTTGTAGGTTCAGTTTTATTCATTTTTTCATTCTATAAATTTATTGTAATTAATTTCTCAAGGATATTTAATTTGTTAGGGGGTGTTCCTTTGTTGGTTTTGGGAACTGCTTTGAATGCTTATAGTTGTGGTATGTTTGATGATTTGGGAACTGATCATCTGGGTTATTCGAATCCTGTTAATCAGATTTCTTTCTTTACTTCTATGGCTCTTTGTGGTCTTGGTGGTGGTGCTGAGGCTGCTGCGGGTCGTGCTAGTTTGAATGCTATGGGCAGTGTGGAGCGTAATCGCATTATCGCCTCTTCTGTTGATGTGATTGAGACTTGCTTCAATGGCGGTTTGGCTGAAACCAAGATTTATGGATACTCTAACGAGCCAATGAAATTCGTATTAGATACAAGTTTAAAAAGCCAATCAACAAAAGGAAAAATTAGAAGATTAGCCCGTTCTTCTTACAAATCTATATTGTTTTCTATCGGTTGGGATTTTTGCAGATATCTTAATGATGAAGGAGCTGTTATAAGTGCATAAATTAAAAATATTTCTATTATTCTTTTTACTTCTCATAGTTCCTATTGCATGTGATTGCATATCTAATATAACTTATCTTGCTAAAGGTAATGATTATGTGAATTATCATTTATTGGTTCTTCTTTTAGATACTTTTCTTTTGGTGATTGTCTATGTATTTTTGTAAATGGTATTGTTTATTTTTTTGTTGATTAATTTAACCTAAAGATTGTTAAAGTGGAATAAATATTTCTTTTAAAATAATTTGGAATTAAAATTAGGATTTAATGTACCATATCTTCCATTTTTTACAGATTCGTAAATGAATTTGGTTGATCTTTCAATAGCTGTTTTCAAGTTATCGTCATCTGAACTATTTTTATCAGTATTATTCAATAAAATAAGATTTGCACATATTGCTGCAGATAAGCTGCAACCGGTTCCATGCAAATTGTCTGTTTTGATTAGATCTTGGTGCAATGTAGTTAATTCATCCTTTTCCTTATTGTAAATGATGTTTGTTCCACCAAGATGTCCGCCAGTTATCATCACATTGCAGTATTCACCGATTTTATATGTTGCTTCCTTTGCATTTTCCACACTTTCAATTTCTATTCCCGATAGTTTTTCTGCTTCTGATACATTAGGAGTCACAAGAAGTGTTTTTTCAAGAAGATACTTTTTCAAAGCATCAGCTATTTCCATCTTCGCAAGTGCATCTCCTGCACTTGCCACCATCACTGGATCAACAACTATGCTTAAATTGTATTCATCGACCTTTTTACTTACAAGTTGGATGATTTCCTTTGAGTATAATAGGCCTGTCTTTGAGTATTTGATAGTGTACTCATCAAATATGGAATCTATTTGTTCTGAGATATATGTAGTGCTAACAGGTTCAACAGAAAACACTTTTTTAGGGTTTTGTGCAGTGAGTGCAGTGACTGCTGCACATGCATGAACACCATGAGCTGCCATGGTCTTGATGTCAGTGCTTATTCCCGCTCCACCTGATGGATCGAATCCTGCAATTGTTAATCCTATCATAATATCACATTAGTATTATTCATTATCTCTAGTTACTTTAAGCCTTTCATGGCCACGGAATGATTCAACCTTGATACCAAGTGATTCCAAGTATTTCTTGGTTTCTGTTCCATTTCCATGAAGCATGATTTCACCAAGGTCTTCAGTGGTGTTTACATCAAGTGCCATATAGAATGAATCATGAACCAATGGGACCAATTTCTTCTTTTCAGCCTCTTCAATATGCTTTTTGAAACTGAATCCTCCGAATTTCATGTCAATGGATAATGGCTTGATGATCAATGCATTTGTTCCTCCACCTTTTGAAGGAACAATGATGAAATCAAGATTTTTAGCTTGGTCAATAAGTAGCTTGATATTGGTCTTTCCAATCAATGGAATGTCAGATGGCAAGATTATGACTTTTCTTGTTTTCTTTCTGCACCATTTCATAGCCTGTTTAATGGCTTTGTTTAAAGGACCTTCATCACCATTTTTTGAGGTTTTAGATGCTTTGTGGTCCTCTTCAACAAGTGCAGTAAGTTCCAATTCCTCTGCATATGCCAAAACCTCTTCATCCTTACTTATTATTATGATATCATCTACAATAGGCTTTAATGTGATTGCAATGTCCTTTAGCATTGCCTTTAAAAGATTTTTTCTCTCTTCAGGTGATAAAAAAGGAGATAATCTTGTTTTAGCATTTGCAAATTGATTTACTGGAATTATTGCATAAATCTTATCCATTTCCATTCCTCTATAATTCTAATTTCTAATAATGAAATTTCTTAAATATTATAACTAATATGTTTTAGCCATTAATGCCAAGTGCTTAGCTGGCTTTCCGCAATGTGGACAGATCTTATCGGTTTCAGTATCCTCTTCATTGATACCAAGGATATCCACACCGGTTTCCTCTTCAATCGCTTTTCCACATTCCTCGTCTCCGCACCAGTAGAACTTAACGACCTTTCCTTCATCAACAATGTCAGAAACATTGTCAAGACTGTCTAAGGTTACTATTTTCTCTTCCTGTTTAGCCCAGGAATTAGCTTTCATGCTTTCTTCAACTTCAACTAATAAGTCTGATACCTTTTCAGCAATGTCGTCGTCTAAGCTTACTTCAATCTTTTCACCAGTGTCTCTTCTTCCAAGGATTGCTACATTGTTGTTTAAGTCTCTTGGTCCTAATTCGAATCTGAGAGGAGTTCCTTTAAGTTCCCAATCAAAGAACTTCTTACCAGGTCTGATGTCTCTTGTATCCATTTGGACTCTGATTCCTTTGGCTTCCAATGCATCCTTGATTTCATTACATTTAGCCATCACTTCCTCTCCACCATCCTTGAAGATGATTGGAATGATAGTGATTTGCTTTGGTGAAATCTCTGGAGGCAATTGGAGACCTTTCTCATCTCCATGAGCTGCAATGGCTGCAGCAATAACCCTGTCTGAAATTCCATAACATGTTTGGTAAGCGTATTCATGGTTTCCTTCCTTGTTTTCAAAGGTTATTTCAAAGGTATGTGCAAAGGTTTGGCCTAAATTGTGAACGGTACCAATCTGCAATGTCTTTCCATCAGGCATGATTGTATCGAATGCCATGGTGTATTCTGCACCTGGGAACTTGTCCCATACAGGTCTTTTGCTGATAAGATAAGCGATTCCAAGTCCGTCAAAGAATTTCTTGTAGAGTTCGATTCCGGTTTCAACTTGCTCTGCAGCCTCTTCAGCGCTTGAGTGAACTGTGTGGGCTTCTGCAAAGGTAGTGATTTCCCTTACCCTAATGAGAGGTCTTGTATGCTTGGTTTCATATCTGAAGGTGTTTACAACCTGATATTGCTTGATAGGAAGGTCAATGTGAGATCTTACCCATAATGAAAACATAGGATACATTGCGGTTTCACTGGTTGGTCTGATTGCAAGCTTTTCGTTCAATTCTGTTTGACCACCATGGGTAACCCAATATACCTCATCTTCAAATCCCTTTACATGAATTCCTTCTTTTGCAAGTTCTGCTTCTGGAATGAGTAAAGGAAATAGGGTTTCGTCATGCTCTTTGTCCATCAAGTCTCTAAATATGTTTAAAGTTGCTCTTCTGATTTGAAATCCATAAGGACGCCATACAGCCATTCCCTTAATAGGATATCTTGAATCGGTTATATCTGCATTTTCTAAAATGTCATGGAACCATTCACTAAAATTTTCCACATTATCACCTAATTTAATAAAATAATAAGTTTAATAAAATTTAATTCCCTAAATGGGACAGAATTATATTTAATAATATTATTAATATGTTTTTAATTAATTATATAGTTTTTCAGTTTATGCATTTAAAACAAAACTTATTTAATTTATAGAAAACATATATTAAAATAATATTAAATAACATGCTAAAAATTTAAGAATATTATAGATTCTAAAAATTATTCAATATAAAAAATTAATTTTTAAGGAGATAATATGGATTCTAAAACAATTCAAATGCCAAGAGAAGTGCATATTGGACCTAATGTCCTTGATGACATAGGGGAAATATGCAAGAATTTACGCTTATTTGATGAAGCTCTTGTCGTATCCGGTTCCCACACATATGATGTGGCAGGTAAACGCACAGTTGAAGCTTTGGAAAAGTCTGATTTTGGAGTTGAAGTTGTAAAAATCAATGATGCTTCAATGGAGTCTGTTGAAAAGGTACAAGAAAGAATAGCTAACGCTTCTGTAGTGTTAGGTGTTGGTGGAGGAAAGATCATTGATGTTGCAAAGCTTGCTTCCACAAATGCGCATAACTATTTCATTTCTGTTCCAACAACCGCTTCCCACGATGGTATAGCATCACCGATGGCTTCAATAAAAAATGACATGGGTTCAGTTTCCAAAAGTGCTAATTCTCCAATGGCTGTTGTTGCTGACACTGGCATCATTAACGATTCTCCTTTTAGATTAATTGCTTCCGGTTGTGCAGATATTGTCTCTAATTATACTGCAATAAAGGATTGGAAATTGGCATACAGATTAAGAAATGAGCCATACAGCGAGTCTGCAGCTGCATTATCTGAAATGACTGCAAAACTCATCATAAACTCTTCAGGCAGCATTAAGGAAGGGCTTGAGGAAAGTGCAAGAATTGTAGTGAAATCTTTATTCAGCAGTGGTATGGCAATAAGCATTGCAGGTTCATCAAGACCTGCAAGCGGTTCAGAACACTTGTTCAGCCATGCATTGGATAGAATTGCCAAAAAGCCAGCATTGCATGGTGAGCAATGTGGTGTAGGAACAATCATGATGATGCATTTGCATGGTGGAGACTGGAGATCCATTCAAAATATATTAAAGACCATTGGTGCTCCAACAACTGCTGCAGAATTGGGTGTCGATGATGATGAAATCATTGAAGCATTGACAATCGCACATACAATAAGACCAGAAAGATATACCATTTTAGGTGATAATGGTCTAACAAGAGAAGCAGCTATTAAATTGGCTAAAAAGACTGAAGTCATTTAATTTAAAGAGAATCTAATTAGTTTAAAAGAGGATTTATTTAATTTAAAAGATAATTATTAAAATTCATTTATTTTCCTTTTAAATTTTTAGTGTGTTAATTGAATTTAAAATTTAATAAGGATGATTATATGATTACATTGATTGGTAAAGAATTGGCAAATGAAGGAGTGAGCTTTGTATTCCATGAGCCCGCAGAAGAATGTTCGACCTGTAGGTTTAAGGCTTCTTGTGTAGATTCATTGGAAGAAGGTCACAGATATACAATCACTGAAGTTAGGGATGTTGAACAGAAATGCCCTATCCATGAAGGAGAAAAGGTAAAGGTGGTTGTTGTTGAAAATGCAGAGTTTACTATTTTAACTGATTCAAAAGGAGTCTTTGAAGGTTCAAGCTTTGATTTCAATCGTAAAGGATGTTCAAATAAGGATTGTGATTTCAGACACATGTGCTTCCCAGATGGAATCTCCAAAGAGGAAAAGGGAGTTTATGTTAAGGATTTAGGTAAATTCAAGGATTGTCCAAAAGGAAATTCTTTAGTTAAATGCATTGTTAAAATTCAAGATAAATAAATTATAATTATAAATTAATCATTAATTGTTATTCGGTGTTAATTATGAGTCAAATGAAAAAGGATTGCGGTTATGCTGCCGCTGATTTGGTAAAAGACGGTCAAGTTTTAGGTCTTGGTACAGGTTCAACCACCCTTTACTTTATTGAAAAGGTAGGTATGAGAGTAAGGGATGAAGGAATTGAAGTCATTGGTATTCCAACTTCCTTCCAATCAAGATTGCTTGCTCGCCAATGGAACATTCCACTCACAGACCTTAGCGAACATGAAATAGATTTGGCTGTTGATGGTGCTGATGAAATCGATCCAGACTTCAATTTAATCAAGGGTGGAGGAGCAGCACACACTTTGGAAAAGATTGTTGATTATTCTGCAGATGAGCTTGTTATCATTGCAGATGAATCCAAGCTTGTGGATGTATTAGGCGCTTTCCCACTTCCTATTGAAATCATTCCAGAGTCCTTAAATCCTGTAACAAAGGCATTGGAGGATATGGGTGGTAAAGTGGACATAAGAATGGGTCAAGCTAAGGATGGACCTGTAATAACTGATAACGGCAACTTCATCTTGGATGTTGCATTTGGTCAAATAAACAATCCTATACCTATGGAAAAAGAGTTGAATACCATTCCTGGTGTTGTAGAGAATGGATTGTTTACTGAAATGGTTGATAAGGTCATTATCGGTTCTAA
>NZ_JAZNIB010000335.1:0-1645 GCF_045577275.1 Methanobrevibacter sp. | reverse complement strand
ACTTCCTTCCCTTGCAAAAATAGCTCCACCTGCTGCAGAAGTAGCTGCAGAACCAGTGCCTGTGTTATTGACGAATGTACAATTGTTTACTGTTAATTTACCATGCAAATCGATTGCACCACCTAAACCACCATTTTTTCCACCTTTCAAAATAAGGTTTTTCATGGTTACGGTATTGCCATAAATTTTAAATAATCCAACTTTGTTTTTACCATCTACAGCTTTGCCGTTACCATCAATTATAATGGTGTTTGCACGATTGATTGTAATGGTACTAGTCATGACAATGTTATTGGTCAATTTGATTTCTGATATCTTCTCATTTTTAAGTGCGTTTTGAAGTTCACTGAAAGTGGATACGGATACAGGAGTGACTTTGAATGTGCCGGAAGCTGTAGATGGAGCATAATCATCATTTCCTTCAAATGTTAATGTATAAGCATATTGACCGATTGGAAGAGCGCCGAAAGTCTCTGAACCGTGACCTTCAACAAGTTGAATTAATACAGGCTCATAATCTGCAAAAGCAAGGATTACAGGACCGTCAACGTTAGCTCCTTCAGAATCTTTCAAATTAAAGTCAATAGCAACATCACTGCCAACAGTAACAGAATCAGCAGTGACTGTTAAAGTAGTTTCTTTCGGGGTGTTTTCCTGAGGATCCGGAGTTTCTCCACCTTCACCGCTAGGGTCAGTAGGGTCATCTCCACCAGTATTGGTTCCTGGATCAGCAGGATTGTCACCGCCAGGATTAGTGCCAGGGTCACTAGGACCATCTCCACCGGTGTCATCACCGGCAGGAACGTCACCGTCCATAAGTATAGGACTGCTTGAATCATCTTGAATATCTGCTGCTGCAGCGGAACCTGCAGAAATTGCAAGGATTGCAATTAAAAAAATACTCAAGATGAGTAATTTTTTATTTTTGATAAACATAGTTTTCCTCTTTTTACATTAGTTATTAATAATATATGAAATTTTTAATAATTATTATTAATAGTTAAATATTATATATTAAGTTATTTAATATAAATAATTAACCTTATTAAACTATATATCAATTTTATATATCAATAATATTAAATTATAATTAAATAACAAATAAATAGCAAGTTTTACATAAATTAATTAAATAATAAAATACTAAATTTATTTAGAAAGGTTATGGTGAAAAAATGAATAAGGTAGGAGTTATCGGAGCAGGAAGCTTAGGTACAGCGCTTGCTCAAACAATAGCTAAAAATGTGGATACAGTATATCTGCATTTAAGAAGAGAAGAATTAGCTAAAACAATAAATTCAACTGGATACAACAGTGAATACTATCCAAATACCAAATTGGAAAACAACATAATAGCTACTTGTGATTATAATGACTTAAAGGATTGCAAAATAATATTCCTGTCAATCCCTTCATCCGCCTTCAGATTTACTTTGGCACAACTTAAGAAATACATTTCAGATGATACCATTCTTGTAACTACAGCAAAGGGTATCGAATATCCTTCCCTAAAGACAATGGGCGCTTTGATAGAAGAATACTTTGATGAGAATTATGTTGCATTGTCAGGGCCTAATTTTGCATCTGAAATCGTTTTGAGTCTTGCAACAGTGTCAAACATTGCATCCAAAAGCAGAGAAAATGC
>NZ_JAZNIB010000334.1:0-2836 GCF_045577275.1 Methanobrevibacter sp. | reverse complement strand
ATAGGATAAAAATGAATGAAAAAATTATCCATTCATCTTCAATACAGGATTTTTTTCTTGACTGAATAAAACTGCCTTTTCATCACCATATTCCAAATAAAGCACTTTTTCTTCGATTACATCCCCCACAACAGCAACTTCAAATGAATATGGGCTTAATGTATCGATGATTTCTTGGCAATTCTCTTCTTTAGCAGTTAAAACAAAAGCTGCTCCAGGATAAGCCCTAAGCCAATCTACCCATTCAACATTTGGATTTCTTGGAATCTTTTCAAGAGAGACACAAGCACCAACACCTGATGCCTCAAGGAGCATTTCCAAAGTACCAAGTGTTCCAGGATTGCTGATATCCTTTCCAGCTGTAGGTAGATGAGCTTCTGCAATTTCCTGCATGGCAATTATCTGGTCTTGAACCAATTTCTCATCCTTTTCATATGTTGTATCCCAGTTGAGAGCAAATTGAGGATGTTGCCTTCCATCTGTATCAATGGCTACAAGCACCTTGTCTCCAACGTTTGCACCGGCAGATGTAATCAATGAATCCTTCTTTGCAATTCCTGCAATTGCAACATCCAATGAATTGAATTCGGAATCAGGGTGCAGATGTCCTCCAACCATAGGAACATTGAATTTCTTGCATCCATCAACAATGCCTTGAAGAAGATCATCGTAGATTTCATCATCATTGATAGACATTGTATTTACCATAGCTATCGGCTTTCCACCCATTGCAGCTATGTCATTAACATTTACAAGCACAGAACAATAACCTGCCCAATAAGGATTTACACTCATCAATTGACCCCAAATCCCATCAGCAGCCAACAATATAACCTGATTGTTTCCAATGTCAATAGCTGAAGCATCATCTCCAAAATCAAGGAGGACTTCGCCAGAAATATTATAGACTTCTTCCAAAGTTTTTGTAACCTTTTCAATAGAATTCTTACGGCTGACTCCTACAAATTCTTGGAGTGATTTAACAAGTTCATTAAAATCCATCATTACACCTTAAAATAAATAATAATTTAATAAAATAATAATTAATAAAATAAAAAATTTAAAATAAATAAAAAATAATAAAATTAATTCTTATTAAAAGAAATATTTAGAAAATTAATTTTATTCTTTTGAATCTGAATCATTAGAATTTTCTTCAGAATCTCCGAATTCTTCTTCTATATATTCTGCCCATCCATCATCTTCTTCCAATTCTTCTTGAGTTTCCTCTTCAATTGGCTCTTCCGAAGGTAAATCTTCTACATCTTCATCAAGATAAACCTCTTCGATTGGAGCATCTTCATAAATGATTTCTTCCACATCTTCCTCAACATAAATCTCCTCAACAGGAGACTCGACAACATCTTCCTCAACATAAATCTCCTCAACAGGAGATTCAGCAACATCATGCTCCACATAAATCTCTTCTATAGGGGACTCAATTTCAGATTCTTCAACAGGAACTTCATCATAATAGATTTCATCCTCAAGATATTCGTCACCATATTCATCAGAACCATGTTCAACAATTATCTCTTCAAGTTCTGCATCGGAAATGTCTCCAACATCATCTTCAAGATATTCATCATCATATTCAGGATCATATTCCTCATCAAAGTAAATCTCTTCCTCATCATTATAATTTTCAGATTCGAATCCATCTATGAAGTCATCTAAGTTATCATCTATTTGAGGCTTTTCATCTACTACTGCATGATAGGAATTGATTACATTATAATTATAATCCTTCTCAACAAAACTTGGAACGATTTCAGTTGCTTTTTCCAATACACGAGATTTGAATACCTTAAACATGATTGTCTTGAATTCCTCTACAGATGCAGCTTCCTCATCGAATGGAATCTCCAAAGCATCCTTGGAAAAGAAGAGCTCTTCGTGAATATATTGTCCGACAATATCATCGAAACCTGTAGCGACTTCCAAAATTGTTGACCTTTCATTGACAAAACCGCTTTCAACAACCTTATCCAAGTCACCATCTGTAATTCCTATAATCGGAATATTGAAACGGTGCAAGATATCAGAGGCAACCAATGATGTGTCATCACCTACTGTTACAACCAAATCAAAGTCCTTGAATTTGAATATGTCATAAGCTGCATGATCAACATAAGCCACCTTAAATGAGTGGTCATCTTCAGAAATCTCTTCAGAATACATTACTCTTTCCGTATCGCTTATTGAAATATCATCTTTAGATAGAACACGTGGATGGACATTATCTGATTTTCTTAAAAGCCCTGTTTTGACTATCACTCTTTCCAAATCAACAGGACCTAATTTCTCCACACCATGATACTTCACAGTAGCATTAAGAATATCAACTAAGATGCCATCACGGGCAATGAGAACAATGGAATCTGCCTCAGAACGACCTACAACTATTCCGTTTATAAAAATATTCTCTCCTTCGCTGACTCCATGGATTTTACGATAAGTATAATGGCTGGTTTCATAACCCTCATAAGACTCCAATAGCTTTTCGATGGACTGTTCTTCCTCTCTTTCCTGACTATTTGACAAGTATTGAGAAACAACATCTTCCGGCGCGATTTCAGTTAAATCCAAAGCTGCCTTCAAGCCATCAAACAATTCTTCAAAATTAAATGTGAGAGATTCAACCATATTCTTTTTGCCTAAACCTAACTTGGCCCTTTTGCTTTTTTTGCTTTTAGCCAATTGTTGGTTTAATGTATAATTCCAACTGATGATTGAACCGTCAGGTTCACCAGGCCTTTCTATTTGAATTACAGGAATGCTTGATTCATATAATGATTTATGATTTGTAGCCAAGTAATCCTCATTGGAAATCTGT
>NZ_JAZNIB010000333.1:0-1592 GCF_045577275.1 Methanobrevibacter sp. | reverse complement strand
TTGGATTGGCATTCCCTCTAACTCTTTGAATGGTGAGTGGATTGTTCCTATAGATTCAAATTCGATTTTCATACTATCATATTGATTTTTGATGTATATAAATTTTTATAACGGGGTTATTTTTAAACTATTTAGGATTAATTAATCAAAAACTGTTTTTTTAAATATTAATCAGAATAGCTGTTTTTATAATTATTCTATGGAATTCAAAACATGAGTTACAAATTGTGTTTTAGCTATCTCTTCCACAAACTCAACAAGTGCCGCTGCTTCCTTGACGGTTTCACCGGTTGCAATGACTCCATGGTTCTTTAAGATTATTGCATCTTCTGTTTTTAGAGCTTCAGCAGCAGCTTCAGCAAGTTCCTTGCTTCCTGGCTTGAAGTATTCAATATCCTTTAGATATTCTGATTTGATTGCACCGAATCCTTCAAGACGTTTGATCTTTTTGTTTGAAAATGCAAATCCAGTTGCATATGGTGAGTGTGTATGTGCAATTCCATAGACATCAGGTTTTTCTCTGTAGATTGCCAAGTGCATTCCCACTTCAGATGATGGCTTGCCTTTTGTCAGGAGTTCTCCCTTTTCGTTTACAAGAACAATATCCTCTTCACTTAAGTCAGCAAGTGATTTAAGGGTTGGTGTGATTGCAACTATATCACCTGAATCGGTCTTGAATCTTGCACTGACATTGCCAGCCTTACCTGAAACCAATCCTCTTTCAAATACATATGCTGACATTTCAACAACTGATTTTACAATTTCCTTTTCCATATTATCATCCAAAATAAGCATAAGTTAATAAAAAAATAAAGAATAATTTTAATCTATCATTCCATTGCAGCTATTTATTGAAGTCCAATGGCTTGTAGATTCCACCTACATCAATGATAGGAACGATTGCAGGTGTAGGCACGATGTTATAGATCTTCTGGAACTCTGTCTGAGTCTGGAAAGTACCTGAGTTTATGCAGTGAATTCCTTTATAGTTTGTATAGGTGTTAATGTGAACGTGGCCTGTATGCAATACATCAGGAACAGTGTCAATAACCAAATGGTCCTCAAGCTCTGAAGCAAGAGGAGTCCTTTCACCGTACAATGGAGCCAAATGCCTTTTGTTTAAGAATTCTTTCATTACAAGGTCATTACGTTCATGTGAGAAATCATTTGAACCCATCACCATATCATCTATTCCCCTTCCGTGGTAGATCAATACTTTAAGTCCATCAAGACTTACAGTACTTGGATTTGAAAGGAATTCAACGTTATTTAGTTTATACAATGACTTAGCATACTTTTCAGGAACAGCAGGTTGAGGCTCTGCCACTCTTGATGCATCGTGGTTTCCAGGAGTGATGATTATCTTGATGTCGCTTCTGACATCACCAAGCAAACGTGCAGCTTCATCATATTGTGCTGTAATGTCCTTGATTGCCAATTCCTTGTCCTGATTAGGATACACTCCGATACCATCCACGATATCTCCACCGACAATCATGTATTTTACGTTGTTTGCCATTTCCATCTGCTCTTCGTTTCCAAAGTCACCGTTGAGCCATTTGACGAATCTGACAAATGCATCTTCAAGGAAT
>NZ_JAZNIB010000332.1:0-6677 GCF_045577275.1 Methanobrevibacter sp. | reverse complement strand
GACTAAATAGACGATTTTTTTTATTAAATTTTCATCCACTAAACTTAATTTAGTAATATTTATATACATTATTGTATAATATATAGTAATGTAAAATTAATTTTTAATTTAATCAATTTGGATTGATAAATTTTTATAAGTTTATCAAGAGTATATGAATAAATATTATTAAAAATTGATTTTTAGATGAAATTTTAATAAGTTTTTATTAGGAAAACATGAAATTTATTATATTTTTCCAGTTCTTTCATAAAGAACTGTAAATTTTTTCATGTTTTATTGTAAAGAATTTATTAAAAACTGTATTTGCTCTTTTCATATGATAAAAGGGTTGATATATAATTTAAGAAGGAATAACTATGAAAATTAAATATATTGCTATATTTTTAGTTCTTCTATGTTGTTTCATGGGGGCTGTAAGTGCAGCAGATGCAGTTGATGCATCTGTTGATGATGCCGTCACTGTAGATGCAGTCTCCGAGGACATAGGAGATAGCGTAACAGCAGATTCTATTGTTTCTGATGATACAACAACAGAAGAAATAAATGAGGCAACAATTGAAAAAGAAAATAAGGACGTTGAACAAACTAGAGGAACTCCTGTTAATGCTTCTAACTGGGATGAATTAAAAACTCAATGCACATCTTCTGGTGCAAAGGATATTACTCTAAATGGTACAATATATAATGCAAATAGCCAAATTGAATTTGAGAATAGTGCTACTATTATAGGTACTCCTGACAGCTACATTACAGGAGGAGTATCTGGTGAACCAACATTTCTTAGTTCTGGAAGTTTGAGCATACATTTTATCAATGTAACTTTCAAGGATATCAATTCTGATATTTTTATGCAATTATCCACAACTGGAGTAAACACATTTGAAAACTGTAATTTCTCAAACATTACTACCACTACTGCTAATGGACATAGTTCAGTTATCTGGAATAATGGTGGATTTATGAATATTACAAATTGTAATTTCACCAATTGTGTTAATGGATTTGGAGTAATCACTAACCACAAAACACCTACTACAGTAACTATGAATGTGAATAATTGTAGATTTGAAAACAATTATGCCAGAACAGAACCTGGTGCTATAAATAATTGCGGAATATTAAATGTAACTAATTCAATATTCAATAATAACACTTCTTACCAATGGGGAGGCGCAATACACACTCATTCTAGTGCATATAGTCGCATTGTCAATTCAACTTTCACAGATAACAATGCTGGATGGAATGGTGGTAGTTTATACACTTACAGCAAATTAGAAGTAATAAATTCCACATTCACAAACAATAGTTGTAACACTAGCGCTGGCGGTGGAGCTATCGGCTGTTCAAATTGGATGTCCAAATATAACATTACTGTATGCAACTGCACTTTCATCAACAATACTAACAATTGCGGTTTTACAAATGAAACTCCATCAACTGGAACTGGAGGTGCAATTTCTGCAATGAACAATGGTTATTTAACTGTATGTGGTTCTACTTTTGATAATAATTATGCAGGATATGGTCAAGCTATCGCTGCTTACAGTCAAGGCTATGTGAATATAACAGCAGGAATACCTAATGTTGTAATCAAGAACAACACTTTCAAAAATCATAATAGGACAACTGCAACTGATACTGTGCAAGTAAGTGGAAATTACACTTTGGATAATAACACATTCATAAACTGCCACCAAGTGAATAGAAATGGAACAGGTAATGTTTTCACTAATTGCACTCCAGAATCACTCAATAATGCTAATCCAACCGCAAGTAATAAAGCATTATTATCTTCAAACGGAAAGTCCTCTACAAACATATTAAAGGATGAAATAGATTATTTAACCCCTGCTGATGATATATTAACTGCCATAGGTAATCTTGAGGATAATGGAGTAATTTATTTGAGTAATGGCGAATTTTTCATTGATGGAAATATCATTGATTCCAAAAAAAATTATACTATTATTGGTCAAAGTAGGGAAGGTACTAAACTTATTAAAAGGTTTAGTGCATCAACACGAAAAAAAGGTGTAAAGACTTTTATTAATATGACAATCAGTATAACTGAAGCGATATCTGAAGGAGATCCTATTAAAACTGTTGATTTAGAAAGTTATAGTATATTTATTAATTGTACTTTTATCGGCACTCCTATAAATGTGGGTAAAAAGTTATTTGATCAGAATATTGAATCTCATGGCGCATTAGATTATGAAGATGTATACTCTGCTAAATTTTATAATTGTGATTTTCTAAACTCAAACAGGGACAATACTTACTCTAAGACTGTGGAAGAATGGATTTGGAATGAACAGACTGAAGAAAATGAGATTATCACTACAGTTTATACTTTAAGCTCTTATATAAATGTTTTCGATCATGCTATTGTTGAGTTATATGATTGTACTTTTGAAAACTTGAATTATGATACATTAATTTGCACAAATGCTGCTAATTATGATACTGGCAGTGTAAAAATATATAATGCCACTTTTAAAAACTGTGCAATGAATGCAGTTGTTGATTATTACACTGATTTGGAAGGATTAGTCGCTATTGAAGATTGTGATTATGACTTTGTTGCAACAACCGATGTAATTGCTAGTGAAGATGGAGCTCACCATTATGTAAACGCTACCAAGCTTGCTAAACCTGCAACTACTTTGGTTGCTGACATTGATGATGCTGGCAATCTTTTAGTTAACTTGACTGCTGGCGACAATGCTGTTGCTAATGGTAAAGTATTGATCAGCATTAACGGTGCTGAAGCTGTTTCTTATGACCTTGGTGAAGACGGCACCTTGTCCATTGCACTCAGTGACTTGACTGATGCTGCCGGTAAATTGAACATTGATGTAAGCTTTGAGGAAACCGATGACTACAAAGGAAGTTCCAGTTCTGTAAGTGCTGTCGTTGTGGTTAAGGCTCCTGTAAGGACAGAGACTGTAATTGATTATCAGAATATGACTACTACTGCTGTGGACACTAAGGCTGATGGAAGAATCGGTGAATACTTCATAATCACCTTGAAGGACAAGAACGGCAACGCTTTGGCAAACAAGCCAGTGCAAATCGGATTCAACGGTGTAGTCTACGACAGAGTAACCGATGAAAACGGTACAGCAAAACTCCAAATCAACCTTAAGGCTGCAGGAACATACACCTTCGCAGTAGCATACCTTGGAGATGATCAATACAACGGATCATTTGTTGTCGCAAAGATAACTGTGAACAAGCAAAAAGGTACATTGACTGTCCCTGCAAAAACATATAAGGCAAGTGCAGCTACAAAAACCTTGACTGCAACATTCAAATCCGCTAAAGGCGGACTTGTAGCAGGCAAGAAAGTCACCTTCACAGTAAACGGCAAAACCTACACTGCAACCACCAACGCTAAAGGTGTGGCAACAGTGAAAGTAAGCCTAAACAAGAAAGGAACCTACAGCTTCACTGCCAAATTCGCAGGTGACAACCAATATGCAGCAATCAGCAAAACAGCAAAACTAACCATAAAATAAAAATTTGTTCATAATTAATAGGTCTAAAATAGTTTTTTAGATCTATTAATCCTTTTATATTTTTTCTTAAAAAAAAGATGAAAAAATGGACAGTTTAATGAGGATTTTATTTCTTATTCTAATCCAAGTGGTTGGAATAATAAATAAATTTCTTGATTTAAATTGGGAAGTTTATTTAAAAATTGAAAATATTTTGTATTTTGGCTTCATAGTAAAAAAACTGATAAAATTCGTATTTGAAAAAAAATTTTAGTTTGGTAGTTATTAAAATAGGGGAGGAAAAAAATCATTGCATTTTTCTCTTCTATTTTTGTAATTACTGGGTTTTTTGCTAGGATTCCAAATATGAGGTATTGTTTTTTTTAATCATTTTGTGAAAAGGATGGTTGAAAAAATAAATTTTTATAAAAATTTATTTGAAAGTTAAGGCAAACAAGTTTTCATTGTTTGCTTTTGTAGAGTGTAAGAAAATTTGATTTGAGCATAAAATGGATGGGTTTAATGGTTTGTCTGGGAAAAGGAGTATCGGCAAGATGTCTTTTTTATGTTTCCATGGACTTTTATTAAGTAAAAAAAGACGATTCAGTTCTTGGATGAATGAATTCCATATTTTTGCTCGGATTTACATTTTAGATAATAAAATGAGAAAAGTGTTTTTCTATTAATGGAAAAAGGTTGACTTAAAATGCAAAAATCTAATGAATTTATCATATTGTCCTTGACGGTCCTGTTATTGGTTTCATTGTCTTCTGTCTCTGCAGTTGATATTGGCGACAATGATGTGTCTGCTGCACTTGATGATGATGTTATGGATGTTGATAGTTTTGCCGTAACAGACATGAGTGCGACTGAAGTCGAGGACGATTGTGTTTTGTGTTCCGACTCTTCCCCTAACATTATAAAAGAGGAAATCGTGCTTGAAGATTCTTCAAAGGGAGCTAATGCAAATCCTAAGAACTCATTGAAGAGTTCTGATGATTCAGGAAACTCCCTCGCAGAGTCAGTTTATTATGTCGGATCTGACAATTTCACATATTACTTTGCTGACGGAGTCTTGAAGGAGAATTATGAAGGTTCCGTTCTGGTATTCAATGGTGAGTTTGCAGATAAGGGAATAATAGACATCAAATCCCCTAACGTGACTGTAATTGGAAACAATTCACTGTTAAGGAACACGGTGTTCTGTCTTGAGTCCAGCAATGTCATGCTCACAGGTCTGAACTTTGTATTGGATCAGGAGTTTGCAGACAATGACAATGCGGGGATACTTGTCCTTGGAGACAATTGTACAGTATACAATTGCACTATGGATTATGCTGTTCCGGAAGCAAAGACAGGGTTTTGCGTCTATGCCGAAGGGGGCAAGATAGAGAACTTCACTTTGGCAAACAGCACATTCAACTTCATAGGAAACAACCTTGGCGGAGGATGGGCCTATGGCATCTTCCTTGATGGCGTTGACAATGCCGTAGTATATGGCAATAACATTAACTGTTCTTTGCCTTTACGTTCCGTCAATTGGCAAGCTGAGATTTTCGGTGGTGTGAGCATGGATGCTGTAGGTGCCTTTGTAGCCCAGAACTCCAATAATCTGACATTGTCTAACAATAAGATTTCCACTTATGTAAGTGGCGGTGGAACCAGTTATCCAACTCTGGATACTGTAATATTGTATGCCTGCAACAATGCCACTATTGAAAAGAATCGCATTTATAGCGAGGACTTTGACAGCAAGAACGGCAAGGACAACTACCTTCAGGGAATTGATGTGTATTTTGCCAATGATGTAATCATAATAGGTAATCAGATTGATATTCGCACTACTGGCGGTCGTTCAGGTATGGGGACAGCTTATCCTATCCAGGTGAATGGTCCTTCATATAATGTGAAAATCGCTTACAATAATCTCACTACATTTAATTTTGGCCCTAATATAGGTATCTATTCCCAGAATTATTATGGTGCGACAAAGATAGACATTATAAGCAATTTCATCAATGTCACCGGTCTTGCCAGCACTCATTACTGGGCACTTGTTGCCGGAATTGAAGTGCAGGATTCCGATGACTTGATTTGGAATAATACAATCATTGTAAATAATATCGGAAATTACAGTGCAAACAATAACATTTATGGCATTAGTTATTCCCAGAACACTCAAGGGAATCATACCTATAATATCCAATATAATAATGTAACTACTAATGGTCGCTATGCGGTTTCTTTATCAGGAACTAGTTCATTGGTTGTCAATTCCATTATTGCAAACAATGTCTTAAATACTAATCAATCCAGCGGCAATCGTGCTGTTCATATTGGCCGAGGAAATAATAACACTATCCGTAACAATACTGATGGTGTTTTCAGGAACACAATGAGTGAGGATGATTTGCCTGATTGGCTTAAAAACCATAAGGGTTTAGTTCCTAGCATTGTTGTTCCTAGGTATTTTGATGAAAATTCCAATGGTTCTGGAATGACTGAGAATAAAGGTAATGGCACAGCCCCTTGGAATAATCAAGGCAATTCCAGAGGAACCAATAATGGAAATGGAAATGGCAATAGTCCAGTTTCAGGAAATGGAACAAATCCTAACAGTGACAGCATTTTCGGTTCAGATAGGGATACTGCTCCAGGCATCGGCGGTTCTTCCACCCCTAGTGTTAGTGCAAGCAGTCCAGGTGATAGTGGCAGTTCTGCTATGAATCCGAATGCTTATGAGATCAATGAGAAATATAATGTCCTTACTAAGTCTAGTAATTATCTTCAATTGGCACTCATTTGTATTGTTGCTTTGCTGTTGTTAGGCATTGGATATAAGCGTCAGAAGGATAAAGAAGAAGAGGAATAATCAAAAGTTTTTATTGTTTATTGGAGTGTTTGCCAAAATAATTTTATTTTATTAAGTTTTTATAATCAAAACCTCAACATGATTTATTAAAAAAAGTTTTTCCAATATTTATTGGAATTCATCTATTTTGGCAAACGCTTTCTTTTTATATAATAGTCTATTGATTTTAAAATTAAATGAGATATTAAATTCAAGTAGCTTTTTTAATTTTAAAATTAATAAATTAATAAATTTATGTAGATAAGCAATTTATAAAATTAATATTCATAACAAACCTTTAATTATTTTAATTGTTAATT
>NZ_JAZNIB010000331.1:0-3606 GCF_045577275.1 Methanobrevibacter sp. | reverse complement strand
TAAAATAGAAAATAAGAAATTAGAATATTTAAAAATAAATTTAAAAATTTTATAGAAAAATGTTTAAAAATTAAAGAAAAAAATAGTGTAAAAATTAAAAAAATAGAAAAAATAAAAAATAAGTTAAAAAAGTAAACTTATCTGAGGGCATTAAAGAATTTTCCCCATTTGATTCCACGTTTATGTGCTTGAACCTTCATTTCATAAGAATCATCAAGTGGAGAATACTCTTTTTCCAAGATTTTCTCTTTAGCTTCAAAGTCATATGCAGTGTCTTTTAATTTATCAAGGACATCCATTTCTGCAGTTAAATCATTGTCAGTATTTTTCATTTCCTCTTCTAATTTAGCTTTTTTGATGATTAACTGTTCAAGCCTTTCTTCAAGAAGCTGATCATTGCGAACTCCATAATGATCACGTAAATAGAAAATCAAGTCTATAGCTTCACCAATGCTTAATCCATTTTCTTGCATGATTTGATATCTTTTAAATTGCTCATCATTTAATTCTACAGTAATTTCATTTGCCATGTTAAAACCTCGTAAATAATCACAAATTATTTAAAAATTATTAATTAATTTAATGTTTATACTTTATTGTATTTAACTATGTTTAATAATTTTTCATTATTTATTGTTTTTGATGATTTTCCAAAAATGATGATGCAGCCAAAACATTCTCCTTGAATTGTGGATTTACCTCAGTCAAGAATCCCATGAATGACTCTGCAATGTCTTCATTTTCATAGTTTATCTCATATTCCTTTTCAATGCCTAAGAAGTCATTTATCCACTCTTGGGGAACGTTTATAAATGGGAATATGATGTCCTTATCCTTTAAGTTTAAATCATAAATATTGGATAAGTCTAATTTCCTATCCCATTCGATTCCCTTTCCATCAAAGATATCATTAAGGATATGATTTACTTCCTGATTCAGGTTCAATGGGGAAATGACAGAATCATAATCATCTGCACTGATGTTTTCATCATATTCAATGAATCTTATGCCATATTTTCTTGAATACGGCTCGATTACTATGTATAAAAACTTGTTGTAATCATTATCCATTCTTGGAATGAGAATCCTTTCCTTAGGGCTTAAGGACTCTGCCAATGTCTTTGAAGACCTTGAACAGATCTTTTGAAAAAGAGATGACCTTACAATCTCCATATCAGGATAATGCCTGTTGAAGGTTTCTCTTCTTTTTTTGGAAAACTTTGAAAAGCGGAGATTTTCTATATAAAGCTTAATTTTTCCATCATCATCAAAGAAGCTAACAAAACGAGTATCAACACCTATTTGCTTTAAAAACTTCATAACATCCTTCTTTGAATCGGATAGTTTCTTATCTTCTCCATTTAAAACAAAATTTGATAGAAAATCATCCATAATATCACGAAAATAAAATTAAAATTAAAATAAAATCAAATACCTAAAACATCCAATAATGCCTTTTCCATAACATCCACTGGAGCATCTCTGCCCAACCAGATTTCAAAACTTCTGATTCCTTGATACAATAGCATCTTATATCCATAAACAACTTCTGCATTGGCCTTTAGTGCCTCCTTTATCAAGGATGTTTCCATAGGTGTGTAAACGATATCATTTACAACAAGCTCCTCATGAAGCATATCTGCACTTGCAATTGCCTTATCATCCACATTAGGATACATTCCAATTGGTGTTGTATCTATAAATATATCTGAACTGTCCAATTCCCTTTTCAGATTCTCAAATTCACAGCTATTTATAGTTATATCTATCCCTGCTTTACTTAAATTGGATTCAAGATCATTTGCAAGGGATTCCGCTTTGCTTGCATTACGATTCAATATTGACAGTTCATCAATTCCACTGCTTGCTATCTGAAATGCAACTGCTCTTGCTGCTCCACCTGCACCTGTGACTGTCACCTTCTTATTATTTATTGAAGTTTTTTCTTGAATTGCACGGACACATCCATATCCATCAGTGTTGAATCCTTTTGTTGTAACACTGGTTTCATTATCTTGATTGGATGATTCATTATCTTGCACATAATTGAATTGAATTGTGTTTACTGCACCAATCATTGAAGCTACTTGATCGATTTCATCAAGGTGTTTCATGACATTGGTTTTATGTGGTATTGTAACATTCAAACCTTGTATGCCCATAGCCTTTGCACCTTCAATGCAATCCTTCAACCTGTCTGGTTTGACATGAAATGGAAGATAAATGTAATTTAAATTTAAAGCATCAAGTCCTGCATTATGCATTGCTGGAGAGAAAGTATGTTCAATAGGATCTCCAATAACTCCTAATATTTTTGTTTTTCCATCTACCATTCTATCACCTAAAAATCTAACTGTTCTGCTATGCAAAGCCTGCATACAGAATTTGGAGTATTCATATTAGCCTCCTTAACCGGACAATAATAAACTCCATTTTTCATTATAACCTCTAAAGAACCTGGGAAAGGAGTTCCAATAGGATGAATAGGCTCATCAAGCACAAATGTAGTGTAAAGGGATACCACCAAATTAATAAGTGGGCTTTTGTTTTTTCTATCTGTAGAAACAGATTTGTAAATTTCCTTTAAATCGTTTAATTTTTCTACAAAGTCATCTCTATTGAAATAATCATTATAGACTGTATCATTGCTTCGTATTTCCTTTACTCTGTTTAAGAGAAAGTCAATATAAATCTTTTTGCTTTTTTCCTGATAGGATTCCTGGACATATTTGTTGTTTTCAATGATTTCAGCAGATATAATCATCAAATCAAAAACAGAAACATCAGTAAGCTCTTCCTTTAAGACAATCATAAGATCATCCTTAGATATTTTTTCATCTTCTCCTATCAATGCATCAAACTTTTCAAACATCCTATCACAAAGTGTTAATATTATTAAAATGCTACTTTTAAAAAATACCATTAGCTGCTGGCATTTAATTTCGGATCATAATCAATCTCACGTGAAATGCAGATATTGCAAACTGCTCCTTCAGTATTCTTTTGAGTTGCCTTAACAGGACAATAATAAAACTTACCTAACTTCTTAATCTTCAAATTGCCTGGGAAAGGAGTGTCCAGTGAATGAATAGGTTCATTCAATATAAATGTGGCATATAGAGAAACTAAACAGTAAATAAGCTGTACCTTATCCTTATCAAAATCCACACCATCATAAACATTATGTAAAGCATCTAATGACTCTTCAAACTGTTTTTTATCAATTCTCTCCTTTTTGCCTCTGCTGTCATAATCTGTATTGTCCTTTTTAATATTGTTTATATGGCCAATGAATTGCTTGACATAAGCTTGACGGAAGTCATCCTGATATTTGTCCTGTACAAACTCCACATCCTGAAGTATATACTTATTGGCATCCATCAAATCAAAAACAGATATCTTTTGGGCTTTTTCCTTTAAAATAGCCAAAAGATCATTCTTTGAAATCTTTTTATCCTCTAAGAGTTCATGCAATTCTTCAAACATAATTCACACTTAATTTTTTTATATTAATTTATAGTATTTTATCATTTAAAATTTTTATGCATATATAAAAATAATTTATCATATATTCCCAAAATTTCCTTAAATATATAAATCAAATAA
>NZ_JAZNIB010000330.1:0-7670 GCF_045577275.1 Methanobrevibacter sp. | reverse complement strand
TCAGCTAACATGAAAGCCAAACATCTTGTGTGGTCTGCAATGATATAGATAGCTTCCATAGGTTCTGCATTTTCCAAATATTCTTCCAAACTAATGTTTAGGCTATCAGCCACTTGTTGACGGAGCTCTCTTATATCACCGATATCCTCAATGTCCATCATTCCTGCAATTTCTGCATTTCTAGCCAATATCTCCTCATTGACTTCGACATTGGTGATTTCCTTAAGCTTATCTACAACAGGAGCAAAACATGCATCGTAAGCAGTAGGAGTTCCTTGTGAAATCCATGCAATTCTCTCTAATCCATAACCGGTATCCACCACTTTAATAGGAATTTCTTCCCTTTCACCATTTTCAAGTGTTTTGTATTGCATGAAAACAAGTGTAGCAAGCTCTACACCACGACAGCATACCTCATAACATGGACCTTCGTTACCTCCACCTTTCCACCATGACTTGATGAAGGTGATCTCTTCGGTATTGATGCCGATTGACTTGAAGAATTCATGGCAAAGACGGATTGTCTCATCTTCCCAGTAGATGAAGTTTTCAGGCTTGTTGATTACAGTATGTGAACCCATGGTAAAGCAGGTCATGTGCCTACCGGTTCTTCCTACATTGTCCACATCGTTAAGACGTATGGATGGCTGTTCAACTTCAAGAGGATTAGCTGGAGGTTCCACTAAACCTGAAGTAATCCATGGTTGGAAACAAAATATTGAAGCTCCAACTAAAAATACGTCATCTCTCCATCTTTTTGCTAAAGTTGGATAACGAGATATATGTTCGTGACCTTCTTTTTCCAAGAAAGATCTGAAAGTTTCTTGAATTTCATATAAATCATAAGGCTTGTCAGTAGCAGGATTTCCAATAAATCCATACTCATCACATGGAGCATCCCCGCAAGTGTCTCTATCAACTTGAGAGTAAAACTCATTGCCGCATGTTTTACATATTTGTTTTTTATATCCTAAGTCTTCAAATATTTTAAGCATAATAATCAGTTTTAATCGTTGTTTTTTTAAAAATTTTTGTTAAATTTCAAGTAAATTAGTATGATATAATAAATAGTTGAAATATTTATTTTATAATAAAAATATATTTGTATTTTAATCTATTAAATAGTTTGTATAATAATATGATTAAGTTTTAAAAAAAATGAGAATATTATAATAAATAAAGAAACTTAATGAAAAAAGTATAAACTAAAAGAATTTGATTAAAATAATTAAAAAATAAAAAAATGAATAATTGAAAAAATCAATTATTTATAAAATCTAAAATAGCTTTTTCAGTCTGTTTTCTCTGTTCTTGCGGAGAAATGCTTGCCTTTCCATCTTTTGGATCTGTGCCATATGATGCAAATTGGGCATGATTTCCGCCTTCAATAACAATTTCTGTTAAGTTATCATCTATAAACTCTTTAGATTCATCATATGTCACTTTGTTTAGGTTCTTATCATGAGACCCATAAATTGATAAAACTGGAGTGTTTTCCAAATCCTTATCGGAATAAGCTGCAAGGAGTATCAAACCATTGCTCTTTCCTGGATGGTCATGAACATATGTTGCTGCAGCCCATCCTCCTAATGAATGACCTGAAACATACCATTTATCATAACTATAATCACCATTTTCTATTATGGAATCTGCTGCATCAGTATCTAAAACCGCCACATTCAATGGCATTTCCAAGAGGAAGCAATCCACCCCATCATTGGACAATTCCATTAAGAGAGGAAGGTATGAACTGTATTCTATCTGAGCTCCCGGATAAAAGACCAATGCACTTTCATTTCCAGGACCATCTAAGAATAATCCTCCATCGATTTCAGTTACAGAAACATTTTCTGTGCCATTTAAAAGAGCTTTTGCACTAGTTTCAGCACGAGCATAATCATTTGAGTACCAAATCAAAAATCCTGCTGAAACTATGAGCAATGCTATAACTATGCATAATGCTATCTTCAGTTTCCTATTCAAAAAATCACCACAAAATATCAAAGGATTCAATGTTTAAACAAGACCCAGAAGGTCACGATTATACCAATTATCATAATAGCCAATTGAATATAGGCATGCTTTCTAATCTTTGGATCTTTGCTGTTTAACATGAATCCTGGGAAAAATAGTCCAATGAATCCTATAAATCCAAATGAACTGAATAAAGAGCTAAGGATAAAACTGCCCCAACCGAATAGAATAGCTATAATATAACCTATTACAATTAATTTTTTGCTATCAAATGATGGAAAATCATCGGAATTGCTTAAATCATTTAAAATCAAAGGATTTCCACAATCATGACAAAACTTATAATCATCAGGATTTTCACATCCGCAAACTGGACATTTCATATTTTTCCCCTAATTAAAAAATAAAATCTAATATAAATTAATTATAAAATAATAAATTAAATAATTTGATAATAAATTAAATATTTAATAATAAACAATTAACAATAAAATAATTCAATAATAAAAAAATCTCTATAAAAAAAATTTAATAATAAAAAAATAAAAGAATGGAAAACTTAACTAAATGTTTGTTTTCCACTGTTTTCATTCAAGTACACTGTTTGAGTGTCAAGAACATTTCCATTATTGTCATATAATGTGATATATGCCTCATCAGGATAGTAATCAAATGCATATGCACTTGCCACTTTGACATAACCATCACTGCTGACAGTTTTTGGCACTATTTTACCTTGATTTAACGCATATCCATCATTACTGTATAATACACTGATTTTAACCTTTTCTCCGGCATGTTCAGATCCTACATAAACAGTACAGTGAGTCTTGTCAGATGCTGAACTTCCTGTTGAGAAACTACCACTTATAATCCGTGGAGAACTGTCCTGTGCAACAGTGCTTGATTCAGTTGAATCATCAGAAGTTGAGGAGTCATCTGCAGACTCATTTACAGTATCTGATGCACCATTCAATGATGCTGAATCTGAAAGTGCACTGTCATCATTATCATTGCCATTGCCTGAGAACATTACCAAAGCACCTGCAATTAGAAGTGCACAGATAATGATTGTCAAACTAATGATGATCAGATTCTTATTGTCAGATTTTGAATTTGAATTGTTTGAATTAGTATTGAAATTTGAATTTCCACTTTGGGCAGAAGGCGCATTTCCAGTAGCTACATAATTATCTTTAATTGGATTTCCGCCGCTTAATGAACTACCGCAGTTTTTACAGAACTTTGCAGTATCATTATTCTCTGCACCACAATTTGGACAAAAAACCACAATCTCCCCTCCATATTTATAATTAATAATTTATTCAAATAGGCATATATAGATTTTGAAAAATATTATTGAAAATTAGTATAGAAGAATAATTTGAAAAATATTGTTGAAAATTAGTATAGAGGATTAATTTGGAAAAAAGCAATTCAAAATAGTGAAAAATTGGATAAAAATGTCAAAAAGAAAAAATCTGATTAAATTTAAAAAAAGTTTGAAAAAATACGAACATTAAAAATTGTTTAAAAAAAAAGAAAATAAAGGATAGAAAGAATCTATCCGAATAAAGCACCTAAACCAGCGGTTGCTGCTGCAGCTGCTTGTTCTTCGTCTTCTTCTTCTTCCTCTTCTTCTTCCTCTTCTTCTGCTGCTGCTTCAGCTACAGGAGCTGCTGCTGCAGGAGCTGCTGCCATAGCAGTAGTTTCCATAGCTTCTTCAATATCAACATCTTCTAATGCTGCGATTAAAGCTTTAACTCTAGAGTCATCTACGTTAGCGCCAGCTGCTTCTAAGATTTTAGTTACATTTTCTTCATTAATATCTTGTTCTGTGGTGTGCAAAATCATTGCCGCATATATATATTCCATGTTATCACCGTTTTTTGTTATAATAATTTATTTTCTTTTAAAAAATTCAATACATGTTATTTTTTTATATTGAACCCTTGTGTGTTTAAAAAACACTAATTAAACAATTAAAAAGTATAAATTTTAAATTTTATCTAACCGAACAAAGCACCTAATCCAAGTGCTGCAGTTTCTTCACTTTTATCTTCTTCTTCCTCTTCTTCAACTTCTTCTTCCTCTTCAGCTTCTTCAACGACAGGAGCTGCAGCAACTGCAACATTTGCTAATTTATTAGCAATTTCGTCATCGATTGCATCAGAAGATAATTCACCAGCTAATGCTAACATCTTAGCGTTTGCGAGTGCAATTAACATGTCAGAAGTCTTGTCAGTAGGAATAGCTGCTTCAATTGCAACATTGTATGCTTTAGTATGAGCAGTACTGATAATAGTTGAAATAGTTTCGCTAGTTGGGAAAGCAGTAAATACAGATAAGTTGAATGCTTTAGTAAATGCAGCTTGAATATCTGCAAGTGTTTCCTCTTCATCAATAGCTAATACATCTGCTTTGAAGATAGAACCATCTTCGTATACAGCTTTAAGATCCATACCTACTTCCATAGGTTTGATATCCATTCTTGTTAAAGCAGAAGCTACTTGTTTGGAAACTTCTTCACCAGCTTCGACTACTACAGTATCTTTAGAAACTACAATTTTTCCTTTGTCGATTTTTGCAGGTACACCTATTTGTTGTAAGTCACCGAGGAACGGACCTGGTGGGAAACCAGTATCTCCAGCAGGTATAACAATATCAGCAGGAGCAGTTGCACCAGCTTTCGCAGGAGCAGAAGTTTTACTGTCTTCTAATATTTTATACAATCTGAAAGGATTCATGTCGGTACAAACAAGTGCAGGTTGACCTTCCATATAATCTGAAAGCTCAGTAATGTTAGCTTTCTCATTATCACAATCTTCTAAAGCTAATTTCATAAGGTTAATTTTAGATAATCTGATAGTTGCTTTTCCTGCGAGAGTTTTTCTCATTTCTTGCAATTGTCTAGCAGGAATGTTTAATAAGTTAACAACACCTACAACTTCTGCAGAATCAATTAAACCTTTAAGTTCATTAACTTCTTCTTTTTTCCATTCAGCAACGTGAGCCATCTTAAATCACCCTCACTACTGAACCCATTGTCGCTTTAATATACATGGATTTTATTTGGTTTCTTCCTTTTTCTAAATTGCGGTCTAATACTGCAAGAACAGCTTCAATATTTTCAGCTAACTTCTCGTCGTCCATGTCTTGTGTTCCAACTAAGATTTGAATAGAAGGTTGTTGTTTTACACCTACTTTAATGGTAGATTGTACTCTTTCGAGTAAAGGTTCGATTCTTGCACTAGCAGGTACAGGTTTAGGCATCTTATTACGAGGTCCTAAGATACGACCTAAGAATCTACCTACAAGTGGCATCATATCAGCTTGTGCGATAAATGAATCGACAGAATTGACTACCTTTTTAGCAGCCTTAATGTCTTTACCAAATTCTTGTAAATCTTCTTTGGAGATCACGACATCTACACCAGCATTTTTAGCAGCAAGAGCTAATTCACCATCAGCAATGACTCCGATTTTAATTTCTTTGCCACGGCCGTTAGGAAGAGCTACTTCTTCGCTAAATCTGTTTTCTGGTTTTCTGACATCTAAATCCTTAATGTTTATGATAACATCAATGGATTGAGTGAAGTTTCTCGGCTTAGCTTGTTCTTTTGCCTCCTTCACCGCATCAATAATCTCTTGTGTCATATAAATCCTCCATGAACTTTGTTCATTGGATATTTTTTTACGAGAAATCTTCAAATTAAATAAAATCTTTAAAAAGCATTTATCAATTTTAGATTCCTTTCAATATATCAATTACAACCATACTGTTCTAGAACAAGTAAAACAATACAATCATAACATCATTTACATTAAGTGAATAAATATTATCTATTTATCATAATAAGCTGTTGACATTAAATTAAATTAAGCTATGATTAAAAGGATAATCAATCAAAATTAAAATAATTCAATCATGCAAATTAATCACTTAAACAGACAATACATTAAGCATAAATTTGTTATAAATTTTAAGTATTGTAAGTACTTTTGAAAATGATATTTTTCAGATTCGAATCTATTCTTCGAAGCTGTCAAAGATATCATCGTACTCGCCAGCAGAAACTGCTTTTTGAGCATCTCTTGGATCTTTACCGTCAACGGTAATACCCATACTTACACAAGTACCCATAACTTCTTTGGTTGCTGCTTTGTAATCATTTGCGAGTAATGAATCGAATTTCATTCTTGCAATTTTGAAAGCTTGTTCTACTGATAAATCAGCTGCAACTTCAGCACCAGGTTCATGAGCACCTTTTTCGATTTTAAGTTCATCCATAATAAGTGCAGTTGTTGGAGGGGTACCAATTTCGATTTCGAATTCTTTGGTATTACTGTCAATAGTAATAATTACAGGCACTTTCATACCAGCGAAATCAGCACTTTTTTTATTGATCTCGTCAACTACTTGCATCATATTAACACCGAAAGGTCCAATTGCAGGGCCTAATGGTGGTCCAGGAGTAGCTGTTCCACCTTCGAGAAGAACTTCAACTGTATCTTTAGCCATTAGTCAGCCTCCTTTTTAATAATTCTAATTTGATCAGCTTTAACAGTAACAGGAATCGGAACTGCTGCTTCAATTAACTCGAGAACTACTTCTTCACGAGATTCATCTAAACGGACAACTTTGGATTTTTCGCCTTTGAAAGGACCGGAAACAAGTTCCACAATACTTCCTTTTTGTATAGAGGAGATAATTGGTTGTGGTTTTAAGAATTTCTTAACTTCTTCCAAGGTTATTTGACTACTCTTATCAATAGTTCCATCCTTGTTTGCACCTACAATACCTCTTAAGTGACGAACCTTCATATCAGGGTTCTTCATATCAAGGTTGGTTGCAGATTCAACAATAATATAACCTTTTAATGATTCTGGCACAACGATTGATTTAATATCTACTCCAGGCTTGTCCGCCTTCATCGCTAAAAGTCTTGCAACATTTCTTTCTTGACCTGCTGATGTTTTTAGAGCAAATATGGAATTGTGATTATCTTCCATTTAAATTCACCTATATAATTAAATTTATCAATTATTAATAAATTTATAGATTAAATTAATGTTATAGTTATATAAATAAACTTTAATTATTTTCCTTAATTTAAATATCCATATAGAAGCACTTTCTTTCAATTCTAGCCTATTTTTGTAAAATTACAAAACAGCAGCATATTCAAATTTGAAAAGAACAAATTTAAATAATTTATAGACTAAAATCTACGATTTAAATTTAAGAAAATATGAATGTTAAAGTAAAATAAATAAAATTAGATTCATATAATAAAAATATATATGTAATATCTTATATATAAATGTTTCAAATTTTCGGATTTTTAAAAATGAAAAAAGTGAAAATATAATAACCGAAGTTATTATGAAAAATAATTAAAAATAGCTGAAAAAGAAATAAATATTCAAAAATAAGATATTGAAATTTGAATAAAAATAATGAAAATCAGTCTTACTGGGCTTATAAGCCTAATAATTGACCGATTAAAACAATGATAAAACCAATTACTCCAATGATAGCAATACCAAGTGCAGTAACTTTAGCGAAATCGAAAAATTCTTCACGATCTGGTTTTCTAGCTACTTTTAATACTCTTTTACTTTGTTTTATGAAATCACTTGTAGTTTCTTTAATATTCATTGAAAATCCCTACATATATAAACGTTAAATTGAT
>NZ_JAZNIB010000329.1:0-2315 GCF_045577275.1 Methanobrevibacter sp. | reverse complement strand
TTAAAATAATTTAAAATAATTAGAAAAAAATCTAATTATTTAAATTAAAAATTCTGATTCTAAATCAGAAATTATTTTAATACCTCTACCATCTTTTTGACAGTTGAAGGTAAATGATTGTCATGATTAGAAATAATTTTTACAGTAGCTCCAGTTAAAGTAGCATAAGCCATTGCTGCAGCTCTGTTCATTTCTTGATGTAACTGAATGTCTTTTGCTTTTTCAGCATCTCTTTGTCTTGTTTCATCACCTAATCTTCTTACGATGACTTCATCAGGATATGCTTCAACCAAGATAAAGATATCAGGGTTTAAACCTTCCAATACCCATTTAGGAAGTCCTGGCAAGAAACCTTTAGGTGTGCTGATAGTACAATGAGTGTCTACAATAACATTTGTGGTTTCAGATTTTTCACTGATTCTGATACCTGCTTCCTTTTGAATCTCTTTTTGAGTTTCAGCAGGTAACTTTCTTAACTCATCCCTATTTTCAACAAGACCTTTTTCTACAGCGATTTCAGTCATGATATCCCCATAGTTTAAATGAAGATAATCGACTTCTTCTAATGCCTTATTAAGTACAGTTGTACTTCCAGAACCTGGAATACCAGTAATAACTACCAATTTCATTTAAATCCTCTCATTAAACATAATTTTTTAAAATTTAATTAACTAATAATAATCACAAAGAATTAAAACAATGCTAAAAAATAAAAGGAAATAAAGGAAATAAAGGAAATGAAATTATTTCCAAATACTCTTCTAAATGGAAAGAAGATTAATTATTTCCAAATACTTTTCTTAACATTGGGTGCATTTCCATAAGTTGCTCTTGTGCAATCTCTTCATAGAGTTTGTATACAATACCTACAGTAAGCAATACACCAGTACCTCCACCGAGAGCACCAGTCAAGTCAGCAATAAATGCCAATATACCTACAAACAAACCACCGAGGATTGTAAGAGCTGGAATATACTTTTTCATAATCATATAAAGTTGTCTTTTACTACTTCTGAAACCAGGAATTTGTATACCTGAATTATAAAGTTGTTTAGAAACCTCTTTTGCATTTAATGATCCACTGATTTCTACCCATAACCATGAGAAAAGCACACAACAAGCCAAGAAGAAAATACCATAGAAGAGAACTCTTAATGGATTGGTAAACAATACACTTAAACTGTTAGGGGTTGTTAACCATAATGCAAGACCACTGATAGGTCTTCCACCGGAAACTTCACCTAAAATAGGGAAACCAAGTTTTTGGAATACACTAGCGAAAAGTGAAACGTTTACAAGAAGTGCACTGGTTAAAATAACCGGCATGTTACTTGCGTAAATGAATTTTAATGGGTATTTACCTACAGATCCTCTAATTCTACCGTGGCCTCTTACTTGACCATGGGAAATAGGAATCTCAATTCTCATACTTTCACCATATACTGCCATCAAGAATACAATGATGGTTGCAATCAATGGAATCAATATAGGGAAGTTAGGAACTCCACCGATAATGGATTGTATAAATGCAGGAAGGATACCTGAAGCAGTTGTAGATGCTGCGGAAGCTGGCAAGAAATTGAATGTACCAGTAATGATAGTTTGTGCTACACCAGCAGCAATGAATAATCCTACACCACTACCGAATCCCCATTTGGATACAACTTCATCAAGGTATAAAATTAAAATTGCCCCAATAACCAATTGGAGAATCATTATTCCATAATAAGAAGTATCAATAGGTACTAAACTTCCAGTAAGTACTAAAACTCCTGCTTCGAATATTGTGAATAAAATAGCTAATAATTTTTGAGTACTTTGAAACATAGCTTTATGTTCATGTTGAGATAAGTCTAAATTTAATATTTTTGCACCAACTAAAAGTTGCAATACAATAGATGCTGTTACAATAGGACCAATACCTAAAGTAAGAATTGACCCAAAACTACCTGCCATAACAGCTCTTAATTGGGCAAATTGATCAACTGCAGCTGGACTCAAACCATATAATGGAATTTGAGTTAAAAAATAATATAAAACTAAAACAACAGCGGTCCATTTAAGCTTTTCCTTAAAGTCTTGCCTATGAATAGGAGTCTTGACCTCCGGAAGCAACTTAAATATCGGCTTAAAATTCTCTAAAATCATTTTTTCCCCGTTAATTATTATCTATTAATTCAAATTAGATTTAAATTATTAATAATCATAATATTTTGGTATGATAATTAAATATGATTAATTTAATATCTTAACTTTGAATTTTCTATTCTTAAATATTTTAATTAAATTTTTATAAAAATCCAAAATATTAGAAA
>NZ_JAZNIB010000328.1:0-1622 GCF_045577275.1 Methanobrevibacter sp. | reverse complement strand
CAGCAACTCCTTGGCTCACAGAACGACATGGCTACGATCCGACTTGTCTTGTATGTTCTTGTCATTTTGAGACAATCCATCATTTTGGACTGTCTGATTGACTGAGGCACATTGGCTTGAATATTTTTATTCACAACCTCTGCCCCTGCTCTTGTCATCTCACCAAAAATTTTTTCGGAATCCTTATAGATTTTTTCAAAATCTTTCATGATTTCTGTTGGCAATTCCATCTCAAACTTAGCCATTAGTGAGTGACCTCCTTGGCTTGGATTTCAAGCTCCACATTTGCCTCATTCACATTGTTCAGATATTCAATGGTGTATGTCTTGCCATTGAACTCAATCCACATATCTCTATTGATAGGTGTTTGAGGAAATCTGATTATAAAATTGGTGAATGCTTTTTCAAAATCCGTATTATTTTTGATGAGCGTCATTCCCCTTGTAGTCTTTACTTTGGCATAAGGTTGCAAGACAACTGTTGGCACTTCTGTTTGAAATCCTGCCTCATCAGTGACAATGGTTGTTTGACATATGCTGATTTTCTTATTGTATTTTCCTGCATTAATCATAATAAGTTCACCGAATGCAGACCTAGAATGGACTCAACCACTTTGTTTGGATTGCTTGAATCAACATAGAGTGTTCGATTATCCCACATATCTTGACACAAAATTAAAACAACAATGATGATGTCCTCAAAATCGTCAAGATTTTCAATGGTCTGCCCTGTGTAATTAGAAATATATGCCTTGGCAACTGTCAAAAGAGTATTGAGAGTGTTTATATCATCTTGTGTCACCTCACTGATTCTCAAGTAGTCAGCAACATCTTGAGCAGTGATTTGACTAACTGCTGAAATTTCATTCATAATGTGTTCCTCCCTTATGAGGAATTTGCCTAAACAACATCATGGAAATTATTCCTCTGTATCTAAAACTAGATCAGAGATTGCATAATTCTGAGTTTCTGAAACACTGCCCTTTGTTGCAACAACTCTGATTGACTGAGTTGATACATCTGCAATTCTTAGAACAATCATTCCATCAGAATCAAGTGTCACAGGATGACCAAGTGTTCCATTGATTAATTCAACAGTAATGGTTGCACCTGCAACTGCCTCAACCTTAATTGCAAGATAGTTGCCACTCTGCTCCTCAACATTGCTTGAGAAACCTGTGTAATCTGTCACATATAAGAGTTTTCCTGTGATTGCATTGTTTGCAATCTCAACATTCTCCTGCAATTCACTAGCTAACTTTCCAAACAATTCCTCTGTTCCATCAATTGCTGAAACTAAAATTTCAAAATTAGGCACAACAGACACCTCTGCATTTGCATACTGTGTCACATCATATGTGCCATTGGCAACAATGGTCTTTGTTCCCTCTGGAACAAGTGGAGTGTGCTCCTGTGCCAAACCATCAGAAATCAACTGATTGCCTGTTGTTGAATCCACTGTTGCAACTACTCCATGAGCAAGTGATGTCAGCTTGCCTGTTTCCGTATCACGCAAAGTGAATGCCTTTAATGTTTTAATTACCATCTTTGTTCTCCTTTCTTCTTGGAGACTTCTTTTTCTCTGTCACTTTTTCTGGAACTATCTCGTTAATGTCGTCAATA
>NZ_JAZNIB010000327.1:0-13255 GCF_045577275.1 Methanobrevibacter sp. | reverse complement strand
TATTATATGTATATCTTTTTTATTTTATTTATACATTAGTTTTATAATTTTTTTCATATCCCTATTTTTCACATTTTCAAAAAATTTTTCAATAAGGTGCATTTTTTCAATTATTGCAAAAATTAGTGTTTTTTTAATAGATTTTTTGATAAAATACACAATTTTATATAATATATTTAATAAATATTTAAGTGTTAAATAGTTGAATCTATAATTAAATTAATCTAATTAAGTTTATAATTTAATATTTATTTAACTGATAATTTTTAAAAATTTCAGAGGTAAAACCATGGTTAAAATTAATGAAAACTATCTTTTATTGCAAAATAGTTACCTTTTTGTTGAAGTAAACAGACGTGCTGAAAAATATATGGAAGAAAATCCAGATAAGAACGTTATTAAAATGGGTATTGGAGATGTAACCAAACCTTTAGTACCTACTGTCATCAACGCTTTCAAGGATGCAGTTGATGAAATGGCTGAAGCTGATTCATTTATGGGATATGGTCCTGAACAAGGATACAGCTTTTTAGCAGAAGCTATTATTAAAAATGATTTCAATAAATGGGGAGTAGACTTAGACCTTGATGAAGTATTCATTTCTGACGGTGCAAAATGTGATACAGGTAACATTCAGGAAATCTTTTCCTTAGACAATGTCATTGCAGTAACCGACCCTGTTTATCCTGTATATGTTGATACCAATGTAATGGCAGGAAGATCCGGAAACATCAAGGATGATGGAATGTATGAAAACATCGTATACCTTCCATGCACAGAAGAAAACAATTTCGTTCCAGAACTTCCAAGTGAACCTGTAGACTTGATTTACCTTTGTTTCCCAAATAACCCAACTGGTACCACCTTAACCAAAGATGAATTGGCTAAATTTGTGGAATATGCAAAGGAAAATGATGCTCTTATCTTATTTGACGCAGCTTACGAAGTTTTCATTACTGAAGATGATGTACCTCACACAATCTATGAAATCGATGGCGCTAAAGAAGTGGCTATTGAATTTAGAAGCTTTTCAAAAACAGCAGGATTTACAGGTACACGTTGCGCTTACACTGTTGTTCCTAAAGAAATTAAAATCAAGGATGCAGAAGGCAATGAGCAATCTGTCAATGCATTATGGAACAGAAGACAAACAACCAAATTCAATGGTGTTTCTTATCCTGTTCAAAAAGCTGCAGAAGCAGTTTACACCGAGCAAGGACAAAAAGAAATCATGGAAAACATTGAATACTACTTGGAAAATGCAAGAATCATTCGTGAAAGCTTATCTGAAATTGGATTGAATGTTTACGGTGGAGTAAATTCCCCTTACATCTGGGTAAAAACTCCAAATGATATGGAATCATGGGACTTCTTTGACGTGCTTTTAGAAGAAGCAAACATCGTAGGTACTCCTGGTTCAGGATTCGGTCCAAGTGGAGAAGGCTACTTAAGATTAACTGCATTCAACACTTTAGAAAACACTAAAGAAGCTATGAGCAGAATTTCCAAATTATCCTTTTAGATCCTATCTTTAGGATAATTATTTTTTCTTTAAAATTCAGACTTCTTTAGGATAATTATTTCTATCTTAAAATTCAAACTTTAAATTTTATTTTACTTTATTTATTATATTTTTTTGGTGAAAAAATGGAAGTTAATTCTCTTTTAATTGAAGAAAATGATGATTTACAAGATTTATTTGCAAAATATGGTGCTATTGCATTGGAAAAACAAGAGACCTTATCTTCAATAGTGGGAAATGCAGAACCTGAATTGGACATAGAAAATGGGCTTGTCAAATTTGGTGAAAAGGAATTCCCTATTCAATTGATTGGATTTTTAGACCCTGATGAAGACACTTGGTCTTGGGCTTGGGATAACGAGGATATTGGTTTTCCAGAAGAATTGGTTGAAGAGGCAAAGGCAGTTAAGGAATTTGGTGAAAAGCAAAACGTTCCACAATTCTGCGAAAATGTATTTGCAGCAAACTTGACTGAAGCTCATATATTGACTATGACAGTATCTTCCCTATTTGGAAATGATGCATATTGTGCTGTCAATTATGGAAGTTTTGTCTTCTTTGTAACTATTGAGTCTGATGAGATACAGCTTAGTGATGATATTGATGTATTTGCAAATGTCATAAACGATTTCCATCGTAAATTTGAAGTAAATCATTTGAAAGCTTTAAGCGGCTATTCTCAACTTAAAGGCTATGAATATAAAGATAGGGATGAATTTTGCATTGTAAAAGTTGGAGATGACAGAATTGTTGTCACTTTGACTGAAAGAAGAAACATTTATACTATTAAAGTCATTAGAGCTTAATGACTTCTATTTTTTTATTTTTTCTACCTTTTTATAAGTTTATAATCTTATAACTTTAAATCTTATAAATTTATAATTTTATAATTATTTATAAATTTCAAAGTCTAATGGGTGTTATTATGGATAAAGAACTAATTGATGAGATCAATTATGAAATTCAATTATTGATTAAATCAGGCTTTTATGATGAAGATGAAATATTGGAAATAATCGATGATGAGTTCATTGAAGAGAATCTTTCACAGGATCTAATTTCAAAGCTCCTTTTGGAAAATAAGGAAACTTTAGAGGAAATCAGTGAAGATTCAGAGGATTTCACCAATCTTAAAAATGCCTTTTTGGACTTGACCAAGGAGAACATCATTTCCATTCACAATGCAGGATACGACATTGAAGAAGGGATACAAGATTCATTTGAGCTTTTTACTCATCTTAGAAACAATAAGTTCACTCCTATCGGGTTCTGTTTTTATACCTTTGAAGACATTGAAAATGTTTTGGAGGAAAATGATTTGGCCATTGCATTCGGTGACTTTGAATATGATGAGAAAAAAGGATTGGAAATAGCCAAAAGGATTGTAGCAGTTCTAAAAGATTATGGTTTTGATATTGATTGGAATGAATCCGTTGATGAAAGGATTCTGATTAAATGCTTTGATTGGAAAAAGCATTTTGATGGAAAAGAGTATTCCATGGATGGAGCACTTGAGGACTTCATTGAACTTAATAAGTAAATTAAGCTATTTTTTGTGATTTTATGAACAAGAGATCAAAAGAGATTATTGAAGAGGCAATTTCACAGGGAAAGTGGACTTGGCTGGAAATAGACAGCAATTCCAATTCATTGTATTTGGAGTTTGAAAATCTTAAATTGTCCTCTAGACCCATTTTTGACAATTCATATAGAGGAGAATTGGCAATTCGTTTTGGTCAAAACATTTATCTGTCCTTATTCTATAATGAAAAGAAGGATTTAAGCTTTTTACATTTTAAGGAAGACTATTTGAATCATATTATCGATTCCAAGGAATTCATAACAGAAAAGTTCCCATATTTCTATCAGGAATTTTATCAGGATGTGAAAAAATTCAAATTCCAGGATTATGATTATTTGGATGAAATAATGAAGGAATATGATTATAATCAGGATTTGGTTGATAAAAGAAGTGAAAATAAGAATTATGACTTTTTATTATGTTTTGAATGTGAAAAGATAGCTATTGTGGTTGGTGGAGATTTCATCAACTGCTTCAATGATTTTGAATCCTTGAATGATGATGAGATCAAAAGGGTTTCAAATAATTGGGTCTTTTATTATTTGGATTATTGGAATAAAAAAGGAACTGACAAGGAATATGCAGAAGATTTGCTTTGTGAAGAGTTTCCTTTAAAATAAACTTATTATTTCATTGGTGTATTTATGGAACAATTGGAAAAAGGATACAATTATTTGGAGGAAAACAAGTATTTCTTTGGAGAAATCCCTCATGAAAGGGCAGTAAAGATTGCCGATTACAAATTCTTTTGGGATGTATCTGATGATTTGGCTCCTTTTGGATGTGAAGAGGCTTATATTGCATTTTGCGAATTGTGTGATTGGCTGATTGACAATCCTGACACTCCAATAATTGATTGTTTCATATGGATTTTAGAGTCATGGGAATTAGGTTTGGATGATTTCAATGATGAGATTATTGAAAGTGAGAACATATTGAAAATCATTCAGGATCTTGACTTTTATGAAGATTTGATGAGCTTGGACTATACAGTGATTTCTACAGGATTTGCTCAATTGATTCTTCAAGGAAAAATCGATATGGATGTAAAGAACATCATTCAACTATCTATTTTGCGTCAAATGAATTCACATGTTTTGGATGCATTTTTCGGAACCAATGAACAATGCAAATATGAAAGATACTTGTATCTCAGAAAGCTATTGGACATATTGGAAGATGCCTAATCTTTTATTCTTTTTTTAATGTTTGTCCATATTTTAATAATTTTTTTAATTTTTTTCACTATTTTTCTTAATATTTCCTTAATATTCTATTTAATTATTCAATAGGATAATATTTATAAATGTTAAAAAATAAAATATATATGGTCAATGAACTATGAATTTTTTAAAATAATAGTTCAAAACCTTTTATTTAAACTTTTAATTTATTATATTTATTTCTATTTCAAAAGACTATACTTAAAAGACTGTACTTAGAATATTATTTTTAATAAGGAGATTTTAAATGACTTGTAGTATATTAGTTGGAGGAGCTTGGGGTGATGAAGGTAAAGGAAAATGCATCACTTACCTTTGTAATAATGACAAGCCAAGCATTATTGCTCGTGCAGGAGTCGGACCAAATGCAGGGCATTCCGTTGAATTCAATGGAGAAAAATACGGTTTAAGATTAACTCCATCTGGTTTTGTACACACAGGTGCCAAACTCATGATTGGTGCTGGCGTTTTAGTCAATCCAGACGTATTGTTTAAGGAATTTGAAGATTTGAAGAAGTATGATGTAAAGGGAAGAATGTCTGTAGATCCAAGATGTGCAATCATCACTGAAGAGCACATTGCAAGAGATAAGAATTCCGAACACTTGTCAAAAACTATTGGAAGTACAGGTTCTGGCTGCGGACCTGCAAACTCAGACAGAGTTATGAGAACAGTTGGTCTTGCAAAGGATGTGCCTGAACTTGCTGATTATATTGATGATGTCTCTCTTGCTTGTAACGAAGCTATTGACAATGGAGAGGACATTTTCATTGAAGGATCACAAGGATTCTCACTTTCACTTTATTATGGATCATACCCATATGTAACCAGTAAGGACACTACAGCTTCCACATTTGCTGCAGATGTCGGTGTTGGTCCAACTAAGGTTGATGAAGTAATCAATGTATTCAAATCTTATATTTCACGTGTTGGTGAAGGTCCTTTCCCAACAGAAATGACTCAAGAGGAAGCAGAAAGCAAAGGTCTTGAGGAATATGGTGTAGTGACTGGAAGACGTAGAAGAATCGGTTACTTTGATATGGAACTTGCTAAGGAATCCTGCAGAATCAATGGCGCTACCCAAATCGCATTGACCTGTGTAGACAGATTATTCGATTGTGCACGTGTACAGGATTATGGTGAATTGTCTGCAGAAACCAAGGCTTTCATTTCTGAAATAGAACAAGAAACCGGAGTGCCTGTTACCATTATTTCTACTGGACCGGACTTAAAGGACACAATTGATTTAAGAAAAGAATTATTATAATTCTTTTTACTTTTTTTATTCTTTTTTTTTAAAATTAACAGAATTTTACTCATTTTTGAAATTATTTAATTTTCAGCTATTTTTCTAAATTTTTTTCAGTATTATAAACATCATATATAAAGCCTTAAATAAGTTAATTAATAAATAATCTTTTAAGAAAAGAGTATTTTGAAGATTTTAATAATTTCTTAAAATTTTTTTATAGTTTTTTTGGTGATAATATGTTAAAGAAAAAATTGATGATTATTTCTATATTTCTGTTATTTATTCTAAGTATAGGACTGGTTTCAGCTTCAGAAGATTTCAATCAGGGATGCGAGGGGGATAATCAAATCGCAATAGTTGATGATTCGATTTCTGATTTGGATATTGAAGAATCCATTTCTGATGACAATAGTCTAAATGATAAAGATATTTTAAAAGATGGAGAAGATAGTGGCGAGGAAGAAAATACTGTAATAAGGCCCGATGACTACACTCCAAGTGATTTTCAAAGGATTATAGACAATGCAAATGAAAATGACTGTTTTGAATTGGAAGGTACTTTTGAAGGTTATAGGTTTCATCTTAACAAATCATTAAGTTTTGTCGGTACTTCCAATGGAGCAACATTCCTTGAAACCAATTCTGGATTGGATGAATCAAACTTTTTTGTTATCGACTCAACTGATCTTGTAATAACTTTTAAAAATTTAAAATTTATCGGGGGTTGTAACGAAGAGGGAAGAGGAGGTGCAATCTCTTCAAACTCATCATTAATAATTGATAATTGTACCTTTAGCAATAATAATGCCCGTATGGCAGGAGCCATTTATGTGGCAGGAAAGTCCAGTGATGTATCAATTACAAATTCTATCTTTGAAGATAATTATCTTATTTTCCATTATGACTGGCCTACAGCAGGAGCCATTTACACTGATGCAAACAGTTTATATATTGAAAACTGCAGTTTTAAGAATAATATTGCCACATCTGACAGTGAGTATAATGTCACTTCTGTAGGTGGGGCCATATATTCACTTAATCCATGCAGTATAATAAGTTCCAATTTTATTGACAATCGTGCTGGAGAGAACTACAGTATTGGAGGAATTCTTGATTTGTTTGGAGATAGCATCATTAAGGATTGCATTTTTGAAAACAACATTCCGATGCCAATCAGTGTCCATAATGCAAGTCTCACTTTAATCAATGGTGACAATACAACAGAGTATTCTGGATATTTCAAATTGGATAATCAATTCATTAAGCATTCTCTTGTAGCAACTGTAAGCAATCTAACTACAACTTATAACTCTAGCAAAGCATTTGATATAAGATTCCTTATGGAAGGCGGAAATGTTTCTGATTATTCTGTTCCTGCAACTTTATATGTTTTCACTGGTGATGATAGGGAGATATATGAAATTGAAACAAGTTTTAACGCTAATGGAATCGCTTCCTTTAAAAATGCCTCTTTATTAGGCATTGGAACCCATAAGGTAGAAGTTCGTTATTTAAATCTCCAATATGATGATATAATTGAAACAGTTTACATTACAGTTAAAAAAGCCACAACCAATGTAACCGCTCCTAAAGTTAGCAATTACTTTGGTGCATCCAAGTATTTCAAGGTTACAGTTAAAAATAAGGCTACAAACAAGGCTGTAAATGGAGTGAAACTTACTCTAAAAGTGTATACTGGAAAAACATATAAGACTTATACCATCAAGACAAACAAGAGCGGAGTGGCTGTCTTCAATACCAAATCATTGGCTGCAGGATCTCATAAGGTTGTTGTCAGTTCTGCAGATTCAAGATACTCCATTTCCAAAAACAGTACAATAACCATTAAAAAGGCTCCTACAACCATTAGTGCTCCAAAAATCAGTGCCAGATATAAGAAATCCAAATACTTTAAGGTAACTGTAAAAAGCAAAGTCACTAAGAAAGTGGTTAGTGGAGTAAAAGTTAAGATTAAGGTTTATACTGGTAAAAAGTATAAGACTTATACTGTAGCTACAAACAAAAAAGGAATTGCTAAAATAAATACCAAAAAATTAAGAAGAGGTAAACATAAAGTGGTAATTTCTTCTGGAAATAAGAATTACAGCATGTCTAAAAAGAGTTTAATAACAATTAGATAATTTTTAGCATTTATTTCATTTCCTTTTTTATTTTTTTATTTTTTAAATTTTTTATTCTTATTTTTTTTATTCTTTTTTTAAATCCTATTTCTACAATTATAAATTTCAATCCTATTTTTTTTTAAATCATATTTCTACAATTCTTATGAGATTAGTTCTTTTTGATTCACCTAATGGGAATCCTCCAGTAACTATTATTAAATCGCCCTTATTTAATTTAAACTCTTTTTGAGCTATTTCCTTAGCGGTTTTGTTCATATCATTTATATTATTAAATATGTCAGTTACAACTGCCTTGACTCCAAAGTTCAAGACAACCTTCTCTGCAATGTGCTTAGATGGACAAATGGCTAATATTAATGGGTTTGGTCTGAAATTGCTTATCTTACGTGCTGTAAATCCTGTCATGGTTGGTGCAACAATCAATTTGATGTCAGAATATTCCACAGCAGCTATGACCAGTCTGGCAATTGTATCGCTGATACCTATTGTTCCTTTGTATGCAGTATGTTTTGTATAGTCAATGGTTGATTCCACATATTTGCATATTCTATTCATAATTTTGACGGATTCTACAGGGTATTCTCCTATTGTGGTCTCTCCTGATAGCATTACGCAGTCAGTTCCATCCAATATTGCATTAGCCACATCTGAAACTTCCGCTCTTGTAGGCCTTGGGCTTTCATACATTGAAGCAAGCATTTCTGTAGCAACGATGGCAAATTTACCCTTTTCACGGCATTTTCTAATGATTCCTTTTTGAAGCATTGGCAATTTCTCCAGTGAAACTTCCACTCCCAAGTCTCCTCGAGCCACCATGATTCCATCAGACACTTCAATGATCTCATCTATATTTTTAATTCCCTTGCTGCTTTCAATTTTTGAGATGATTAGAGCATCTCCTCCAGATTCTTCAATTATTTTACGAGCTGCAATAACATCCTCTTTTGAAGTTACAAAGGATAAAGCCAAATAGTCACAGGAATGCTTTGCTGCAAATGAGATATCCCTTTCATCAGCTTCGCTAATGAAATCCAATTTCAAGTCAACTCCAGGAACATTGACGGTCTTATGGTTTTTAATGTCCCCTTCTCCTAAAGCTTCCAAAACAACATAATCCTCTTCCTTTTCTATGACTTCCAATTCAAGAAGAGCATTGTCTATAAGCACCTTGTTTCCCACTTCTATCAGGTCGATTGCTTCACTATGATTAACTCCGAATTCCTCTTCATTGCCGTGTATGCATGTCTTGCTCATCCTGATTGTGTCTCCCTTTTTTAGAGTCACTCCTCCAGATTCAAATTCCAATGTTCTGAATTCCGGCCCTTTGGTGTCATACATTATGGCAATAGGCCGATTGCATATTTTACGAACCTCTCTGATAACTTCTATTGTTTTTATTATGCTCTCTTCTGTAGCATGGCTAAGGTTAATACGTGCACAATCCATGCCGTTATTGACCATTTCAGTCATCACTTCAACAGAATCGGATGCTGGACCAATGCTTGCTATAATTTTTGTCTTCTTCACATTAGCATCTCCAAAAACTAATCATTCATATGGATATTATGTTTAAAGATTTTATAAATTTGTTGTTTTGATTTTAAAAAGAGAGTATGGAAATAAGACCAAAATGCAAAAATTAATAAAAAATAAGCATATTTGTTAAAAATAGTAATAAAAATTGTGATAAAATAATAAAAATAGTAAATAAAAATAGTAATTATAGTTTAAATATTAATAAAAATAGTTTTTTTTAAAATAAGAATAAATAATAAAAAAATAAAAAAAGAAAAGGATAAGATATTTAGTCATTTGCTAAATTATCGAAGTATCCTTGGATAAATACAACTGGAGTTCCTTTATCTCCGGAACCGCTGGTTAAGTCACATAATGAACCGATCAAGTCAGTCAATACTCTTGGAGTGGTTCCTTCGGTAATCATTTGTCCAGTTAAGTCTTCATCTTTTTGTCTGATTTCTTCTTTGATTGCTTCTTTTAATTCGTCACCGTGTAAATCAGCGAACTTATTGTCAGAAACATATTTCAATTTGATTTCATTTGGATATCCTACTAATCCATCAGTATGTGCTGGTGAAACAACAGGGTCAGCTAATTCCCAAATCTTTCCGACAGGGTCTTTGAATGCACCGTCACCGTAAACCATTACTTCAATTTGTTTGCCGGTAAGGTCAATCAATCTTTTTTGCACTTCTCTAACTAAGGTGTCTCCAGTTTTTGGGAAAAGTTTTAATCTTTCTTCTGTTGCTTTGTTGGAACCGAGTAATCCGAAATCAGGGTTGCATCCGGAGTCTCCGACAGGTTCGGTTAAGACTTCGTGGAGTCCGTATACATTAGCTCCTTCTTCTTTAAGCAATTTAGTGGTTTTTTCTCTAGTGTGGATATCACAGGTTAAAACATCAGTGTTATAGTCAAGAATTGTTTTTACATCATTGGAGAAGACAAATTCAACTTCACAGTCTTCACTTTCAATCAATTCTCTGTAAAAGTCAATCATGTTGATTCCGGTAAATGGGTGTTTCCATGAACCGAAGGTTTTGTAATATTCATCTTCAGTGATGACGCTTCCTAAATTGTATTCACTTTTATCTAAAAGCTCTTCATCTAAAATACCGTTTCCCACTTCGTCTGCAGGGAAAGAGGTTAAGAGAGTGATCTTATCCATTGCTCTTGCAATACCTTTTAAGATAATGGAAAATCTGTTTCTACTTAAAATAGGGTTTGTCACTCCAATGTTTTTGGATGGGAACTTGTTTTGTAAATCTGTTGCAACATCATCTACAGTTACATAGTTTCCTTCTGAAATACCTACAACTGCTTCTGTAATTGCAACGACGTCTTTATCTTTGAATTCAAATCCTTCACTTTCTTTTGCTGCCATCAATGAATCTACGACTATAGTCGCCAAATCATCATTTTCTTTAATAATTGGTGTTCTTATTCCACGTACTACTGTACCAACACATCTCATTTTTATTACTCCTGATAACGATAAAATCTTTTGTTGGAAAAATCCAACAACCTATTTATTTTATATTCGTTTAATTATTTATATGTTAAGTTTGTATGTTAGTTTTCTTCAATTATATTAGATGGATTTTTAGATTGAAATAATGCCGGAAATTTCTTCTTTTCTTAAAAAAATAATTTTAAATCAATTTTCTAGGGGGATTCAATTTAATTTTAATAAAGTATTACTGATTTGACAAAAATTATAAATATTTTAATAATAATATTCCTTATCATGAAAGATATTATTAATCCAGATGTAGAAATTCCTGATGATCAGGTAGCTATGGCATTCTTTAGGAGTGTCCGTTGGGTTAATGGAGTCTATTGTCCTAAATGCAAATCATATAATATTAATAATAGAGGAAACCAAGGTAGGACTCGCAGGTATGTGTGCAAGGATTGTGGAACCAATTTCAATGACTTTTCCGGCACTATTTTCCATAAGAGTAAAATTCCTCTTAATGTAATGTTATATATCCTGTTTAATTTGGATAAGAAAACAACCACCCAATTGTCTGAAGAGTTGGATTACAGCAGGCAATGCATTTCAAGGATATCTAAGCTATTTAGGGATAAGCTATTGAGCAATCCTGAATTTTTCGATATAGATGAATGATTTTAATTTTAGATATCTTGGATTATCGTTAATTTTTTTTAAAAAAGTGGCATTGTTTTTTAGCCATTTGTAATAACCTCCAACAATCTAAAAAATTCTGATGTTAGCATATTGGTGCATATTTTTTTATTTTTGTAACTTTTATAGTGCATCGATGTTAGCATATCAGTATATTAACAATTGTTATACATTCTTCATTAACCTAGTTATATACTTTTAAATTCTTATTATTCTAATTTTTATCAAATCTTTTTTAATATTCCTTATTTTTAGCACGATTTTTTAAATTTAAATCTTTTTAAAGAGTTTAAAGTTAATAAGTTTTATTTTATCATGGCTATTTTTTGTACTATTAATCTATCATGCCTTTATTTAATGAAAAACATTATATACTTCCTTTATCCAATTAAAATATAGGTAATAAGTTTTTAAATTATATTTTATTAATCCATAAAAACTAATTGATAAATACCTTTTTAATTTCAAATTAAACCTTTATTTTAAATTATTAGTTTTTTCTAAATTATATGATTATAATTTATAAAAAAACAACTTATTATTTTAAAAGTTTTTATATGAGTTAAAATCCCAAAATGGGATTGTATAAGAACAGTCTTTTGTTTAATTTTAAAAATTAAAGTGATTTTATGGATAAAAAAATTCTCGCAATTATTGCTGTAATCCTTATAGCTATTGTAGCTGTAGGTGCGTACTTTGCAACTAGCGGGGGATCTGGGGACAATGTAGTAAAAATAGGTCACTTGCCTTCAGACCACGACACCGCACTTTTCGTTGCACAGGAAAAGAAAATGTTTGAAGACCAAGGTCTTACTGTTGAATTAACCCAATTTAACAATGGTGGAGACTTAATGACTGCTATGGCAAGTGGAGATATTGATATTGGTTATGCAGGAATTACTCCTGTAATGTCTTCCATTTCTCAAGGAGTTCCAGTAAAAGTTGTATCTGGTGCTCAAATTGAAGGAAGTTCCCTTGTTGCTAACAAAAACAGTGGAATCAACACTGTTGCTGACTTAAAAGGCAAAACTGTAGCAACTCCTGGTGAAGCAACCATTCAAAACATGCTTTTAACCTCTGCTTTAACAGATGCAGGTGTATCTACTAGTGATGTTGAATTCACTACCATGAAAGCTGCACAAATGACCGATGCTTTAAAAGCGGGTCAAGTTGATGCTATGATCATTTGGGAACCGTTTGCTTCCATTGCAGTTAAAAATGGTGATGGTAAATTGATTGAAACCAGTGGACAAATGATTCCTGGTCACCCATGCTGTTGTGTTGCAGCAAGAGAAGATTTCATCAAGAACCATCCTGATGAATTGAAAGCAGTCTTGGAAGCTCATGAAAACGCTACCAAATTCACCAATGAAAACCCTGCAGAAGCAGCTCAATGCTTGCCTGAAGACATCGTACCTGATAAAGACTTGCAAGCAGGTGTAATTGAAAACACTACCTTCATTTCCGGTTTAGACAGCAGTTACAAACAAAATGTAATGGACTTCATGAACCTTGAAGTAAAATTAGGTCTTCTCAAAAACCCATTAACTGAAGATCAAATCTTTGCAGATTTATAGGTTAATAGGATTCTAGATTTGATTTAATAAGTTTTACTCCGACGGAGTAATTCTTATTTTCTTTTATTTTCTTTTTTTAATTTTTATTTATTTCATATTATTTTTCATATCATTTACATTTGATTTTTTTTAAATGCTAAATTATATATATTGATGAAATGTAATTATTAATATAATGATAATATAATTCATTAATTAATTATTATTAATTTTTTAAAAAAGTTATTTTTAAGCAAGAATATTGGTTAATAAATTATATTAATTAATTTTTTAGATAGTGATTTATGTGAA
>NZ_JAZNIB010000326.1:0-3022 GCF_045577275.1 Methanobrevibacter sp. | reverse complement strand
TTAGGTTTTTACCACCTTAAAAAATTATTCCCAACGATAAATTTCTAGGAGGTGATACAATGGAACTGGATATAGAATTGGTTTTGGATTTCTTCATTGAAATTCTCAAAATCATTTTACTTTTCTTAGCTTAATTGTATTGCATTGTAGAACTTTATAAAAAAATGTAGGTTTAAGATTTTTCCTTAGGTGGCTTTTTCATCCCTTTTTGTAATGGATTATAATATTGATTTGAGTTTTTCAAAAAACTTTATATATTATAAAATTAACATTATAATTGAAAAGGATTTATTTCCTTTGAAATACAAATCCTAAAATTTATTGTTGGGTAAATTGTTATTTGAATTCTTTTTAGAATTCATTTAACTTTTTATAAATAATTTACTATTTTTAACTTTTTTTAAGCATTTTTAACTTATTTTCAAAATATCCCAATCTCATTTTAACAAACTTATTATATCATTAAAAAAATATCTATAAAATAGCAAATATTTATAAATAATCAAGTCTATAAACTTTGTATTAAAATATGGGGTTATGTAATGGAAGAGGAATATATTTCAGTGTCTCAGCTTACAGACTATATAAGGAATCTGATTAATTCAGACTCTAGATTGAAGCAAGTCTATGTAAGGGGAGAAATATCTAACTTTAAGCGTTATTCGTCTGGGCATTGCTATTTCAGCCTAAAGGATGAAGGCAGTGTGATTCCTGGAGTCATGTTTTACGGTTTTGCCTCTAGGCTCAAATTTGAACCTAAAAACGGCATGAAGGTTTTGGTCAGAGGATATGTTGATGTCTATAAATCACGTGGAAACTATCAGCTCTACGCTCAAAGGATTATTGAAGATGGATTAGGTGAATTGCATATTGCATTTGAGCAATTGAAGAAGGAACTGGAAAGCGAGGGCTATTTTGATGATTCTCTAAAAAAGCCAATACCTAAGTTTCCTAAGAAAATAGGGGTTGTCACTGCTGCAACAGGAGCAGCCATTAGGGATATTGTAACAACTATCAAGAGAAGATGGCCTTTATGTGAGATCATTCTATTCCCATCTCTTGTTCAAGGAAATTTGGCAGCAAACAATATTGTAAGGCAAATATTTGTCGCTGACAATGAATTTGAACTAGACACTCTTATTGTAGGTAGAGGTGGTGGAAGCATAGAGGATTTATGGGCCTTTAATGAAAGGATTGTTGCAAAGGCAATACTTGCATGTAAAACTCCTGTGATAAGTGCAGTGGGCCACGAAATCGATTGGACCATTGCAGACTATGTTGCAGATAAAAGAGCTGCAACTCCAACTGCAGCTGCGGAAATTGCTGTTCCGGACATTAGAGAGATAAGCTCAAAAGTTGATGATTTTGACTCAAGAGCAAACAATGTTATGTCCAAGCAATTGAATGATAATCTTGAGAAATTCGAAAGGATAAAGAATAGGCCATTATTCAAGAATCCATATATGATCCATGAAAGGAAAGTGATGGATTTGGACTTCATTAAAGGCAGATTGGTCTCCTCTTCAAAAGAGATGATTCATTCAAATCAGATTAGATTATCTAAAGTCAAGAGTTCTAATGTTTTTAGAAATCCTCAGTCAATTCTAGATGAGAAAACCATTACATTATCACGGAATATTGATAAGCTAAAGGTTTTAAATCCTTTATTGACTATACAAAGAGGATATGCAGTTGCAAGATCTAAAGGAAAGGTAGTGTCTTATGCAAAAGACTTAAAAAAGGATGATGAATTGGAATTAGAATTTAAGGATGGCAAAGTGAATACAAGAGTCTTATAATTATAGAATTGAAAATTAAAAAGATTAAATCAAAGGTGATATGATGGCTGAAGAAAACGAGAATTTTAGTTTTGAAGAAAAATTAGCTGAATTGGAAAAAATCGTAAACAACTTGGAAACCGGTGAAGTTTCCTTGGATGATGCAATAGAAGAGTTTAAGAAAGCAATGGTTTTAGTCAAGGAATGTGATGAAAAACTAAATAGCGCTCAAGAAGCTATTGCAAAAATAGTGAATGATAATAAAGAAGTAGTTGAATTTGAAGTAAATGAATAAAAACAATAAAATAAGTTAAGAAGAGTTATCTCTTCTTAAAATTCTTTTTTTAATCTTTTTTTAATTAATAAACCTGAGTGTACTCCAATAAGTAATCAGAGTAATTCTTATCAAGTATTCTAAGTGCAGAAGCATACTGTGGGCTTGTAGCAGACCTTTCCTCTACAAGGTTTCTCAAACTGCTGTTTTTCATATGTTCCCTAACTTCTCTAAGCACGAAGTCAATTGTATTCTTATTATATGCTTCAAGCTCTTCTCTAGTCATTTCATAGAGTTCGTAGGTATTCAAGTCATAGTTTTTGGTTGGGCTCATAAGAACATTGAGATAGCTGTAGTAGCCTCCAATATCATCAAAGAATGCATCCACTCCCATATATGCAAGAAGTGGAATGAATTGCGCTTCAGCAAATGGGAAGATCAAATAGCTTGATGATTTCATATTTTGCCTTAGGGCAACAATCAGGTCAACCAAGTCTCTTGGGTGAAGGAGCAATTCATCTGCATTCGCTATGATGAATCCGTTGTATCCAAGCCCTTCAAGTTCCTTCAAGCATTTTATACGTAAATCGAGGTATTTGCTTCCTTGGATAACTGCTATTTCCTTATCTTCAACTGCCTTAGCTTTTTCAATGGTTTGATTAACGCTCCACTCAGCTATTTCCCTTTCAACATCATAAGCTGAAGATTCGTCTTTAGCTATATTAAAATCATCTTTATTGATTAATGTTGGAGTTTCCATATCTCCAAGCTTTCCATATCTTCCAGGGCCATCATGGCTTTTGATTTCAAATTGTTTCATTTTATCTTAAATTCCTTGTTTTTTATGATTCAATTAATTATCTATTCTTTTTATTAATTAAGATTTTTGTAGTTTCCTATTTGCTTAAATTTTGTATGTTTAGAAAAATTTTATATTCCTATTATTTTATTCATTTACTAAATTTTTTTT
>NZ_JAZNIB010000325.1:0-2902 GCF_045577275.1 Methanobrevibacter sp. | reverse complement strand
GTACTGAAATGTTAAAAATCAAATTTAGTTAAAAGTGGTTAAAAATAGTTAAATTTAATTAAAACTAGTTAAAGTTAATTAAAAATAGTTTAAAAATAGTATAAAAATCAGATTAAAATAAATATAATAAATAAAAAATAGGAAAGTATTATTTAAAATAAATAATACTTATGAATGCCATAAACCGTGGATGTTACAATATTCAATAGCTTTTACGTCTTCTACTTCAGCATTTACATCGAATACTGCTTTAGGTTCATCACCAGGTTTTAAGTTAGCACGGTAAACTTGATCTCCTACAATTAATTCAACAAAATTAATGTAGTGTTCTTCTAACATTGGGTGTGGTTCTTCGCCCATGGTTACGACAATTTTACCATCTTCTTTAGTGATTACAGGGATGTGTTTTACTCCACCTTCAGGTAATTGTCTAGGTTCTAAAAGTTCCATTGCTTCTCCACAGCAAACTAATTCTCCAGCACCTTCGACGATAGCTTCTACCATAATTCCACAATGGTTACATCTGTAAATTTCATTGATTTTTGCCATATTATTTCCTCCAAATAATAATTAATTTTAGTTTGTTCTTTTCAATATATAAAGTTTTATATTATTAAAACAGTTATTTATTTAAGTCTAAATTTTAAAAATTTATATAACTTTTTATATTTGTAAATATATAACTATAAAGTAAGAACTTAAAATTTCATTTAAAGTTTTTTAAATTTGGGGAAATAATTGAAATCCTATTTTAATTTCGTATAATCTTTTTTTAACTTTATTTGGAATTTTATTAATTAATAAATTGAAAATGTAAAATCAATAAGTTAGGCATTAGATAATCATGTGATTTGATTAAGAAAATTAAGATTAATAAGACTAATTAAAAGACTAATTAAGATTAATTAAGAAGGAATATGCCTATTTAAGCGATGTGAGAGTATGAGTTTAATAATTGCTTATGTTGGAAAGAAAGGATGTGTAATGGCAGGGGACAAAAGGAGAATTGCCTATTTTGGTTCTAAGGAAGAACGTGAACTTTTAGAACAGGAAATTTACACTGGTGAAATCTCTAATGATGAAGAGTTATATGCTAGAGCTGAAGAGCTTGAAATAAGTCTAAAGATTACAGATGATGCAACAAAAGTCAAAAGTGTTGAAAATGTTGCTGTAGGAGAAGTCAGTTCAAGAGGAACTATGGAAACCAAAAGAAAAAGAATTTATGGTACAACAAATGGTTTCCAAATTATAGAGCTTACAGGCTCTGAAATTGTCAGTAGGAAAAGAGGAGAATCTTCCATTATCGTCTTCGGTAATAAGATTACAAAATCTATGGCTAATGATATGCTTAAAGCAAAATGGAAACCAAGTTTCAGCTTAAAGTATATGGGAGATATCTTTGGACAAATCTTAGAGGACATCTCTAAAAAAACTCCATCTGTAGGTACTAAATATGATGTGGTCATTCAACAAAACGATTTATATAAAGATAAGGTCCAACCTTATTTAGATGAGGTTATTGAAAGAGATATAAATCTTTTAGCTAAATTTAGAGCTAAACTTAAGGAAGATCTTTTAAAACAAAATGAAACAATCAAATTAGCTTCAACCATTATTGATGAAGGTCCTGTTGGAATTGTTGATTCAATCGATGAAAAGATGATTCAAGTTAAATTAAATCCTGATGTCAGGGCATTTGACATCAATTGGAAACTTCTTGCAAAACCTGGTGAAAACGTTATCATGTTCGTTGAAGGGGAAGATGATGCATTATTGAAAGACCAAGTTGTTATAGAAAATGAAGTCTTATGCATTAAACGTAATAAAGCTAATTTGAAATGTGATATCATATTATGTCATCTTGAATAAATAGTGTTTATTATTGTATTTGAGTGTAAAAAAGGTGACAATAATGAAATTAACATTTTTAGGCTCTGGAGGGGGCAGATTTGCCACCATTAGTCAAAAAAGAATGACTGGGGGCTTTAGAATTGATGATTTTGGAGGAAAAAATTATCAAATCGATCCAGGCCCAGGAGCTTTAGTAAGGTCATATCAGTTTGGTGTGAATCCAACCAAAATCGATGGAATTTTCATATCCCATTCTCATACAGACCATTATAATGATGCTGAAATATTGATTGAGGCAATGACAAGAGGAATGACTAAAAATAATGGTATCATTATGGGTGGTAAGACTATTTTTGAAAATTACCAACGTTGGGGTCCTGCAATCTCAAATTATCATAAAAGCAATTCTAAGAATTTGATTTTGACTCCAGGTAAGATAGCACGTTTCCCAGGATTTACAATTAAGGGAACCGCTACAAGACATGGTGATCCTACAGGTGTAGGTTTCCAAATGGAAAACAACGGTTTTAAGATTTCCTATACAGCTGATACTGAGTATTTTGATGAATTGCCAAAACACCATAAGAATGCTGATATTTTAATCGGAAGTGTTTTAAGGCCAGGTGAAAGGTCCATTAGAGGACACATGTGTACCAGCAACTTTATTGATATCGTTGAGCAGGTCAAACCAAGTTTGGCAATCATGACTCACTTCGGTTTTAAGATGATTGCTGCAAATCCAGTTGAAGAGGCAATAAGAGTTTCTAAGAAGACTGGAGTAAGAACATTAGCTGCATTTGATGGTATGAGAGTGGATATCAATGAAAAATATCCTGAAAGATCTAAAATGATTCGTCTTAAGGATAGGTTTGCAAATCGTTTAAAACAAGAAGAGGTCTATTCTCTTAATTTCAAATCAAAATCAAATAAAAATAGGAATAATAAGAAAAACAATTATGATAAGTCTAATTGATTTTTCTTTCATTTTTAAATTTTTTATTTTTTTATCTTTTTTTAAAATCAGTTTTTTTTTAGATGGTTCTATATATTT
>NZ_JAZNIB010000324.1:0-7105 GCF_045577275.1 Methanobrevibacter sp. | reverse complement strand
GGAAGATATTTCTCTCCATTGTAAACAGGTATGATTATGCTTATCTTAAATTGGCTGATAGAAATTCCTCCCTTAAAAAAATTCTGTTAATTTAATCTTGATTTTTTCAATTGCTATTCTTGTTATTTAATTTTGATTGTTCAATTCCCTAAACATCAAGTCAATCATGTCTTTGACTGTATATCTTTCAGGATAAATGTGCTTTACATCATATTCGTCAAGTATCTTTCCTGTGATTGGTCCAATAGCTACTGTAAGTGTGGAACTTGATAGCTTTTCAACCAACTTGTCCTTTTCGTCATCCTTGGCAATCTTGAATAGGTTCACAACTGTAAGCGGACTTGTGAATGTGATTCCATCTATCCTTTCATCTATGATTTCATCAATCAGATTTTCAATCTCTTCTGTGTCTTCTGGAATGACTGATTTGTAGCTTTCTGCTAAGATGACTTCGGCCCCCATCTTTTTGAGTTCTTCAGGTAAAATAGTCCTTGCAGAAAATGTACGAGGAACGCCAACAATTTTATTATTTAAGTCGATTCTTTTAAATTCTTCAATGAGACCTTCAGCAGTATAATCTTTTGGTATGATATCTATATGGAGTCCTTTATTCATAGCAACTTCTGCAGTTTTTGTACCTATGGTTGCAATTTTACAGTTGCTGTTCAAGCTTTCAACAAAGTTTGGATAAAACTTGAAAATGGAATCGATTGAGCTGACTGAAGTGAATATCAACCAGTCCAATTCACCGAATCTGCTCATCAAATCCTTTAATGAATCTGTGTTTTCCAATTTCAATTCTAATGTTGGCACTATGACAGCTTCTCCTCCATAGTTTTCTATGAATTCCTTTGCAGCTTTGGATCTTTCTTCAGGTCTTGTAACAGCTATTCTCTTTACCATATTTCCACATCTTAAGATTATGATTAATTTATCTTATTGAATTTATTTATTTTCTTTAATATTTATTTTTGCTATTTGGCTGAAAATTCAATTTAATACTTTTGAAATTTTAATTTTGTTTTGTAAATTCAATTTAATGCTTATTTGAATTTATTGATTGTTTTATAAATTCCATTTAATACTTATTTAAATTTATATAATACTTATATCTAAAATTATATATGTATAAAAATATGTATAAATTTTATCTATTTATTAAATTATAATTATCGTGATATTAATGAAAATATTATTTTTAAACTTACCATATGAATTCAATATAAGCAGGGCAAGCAGATGGCCTGAAAAGACCAAGTCAGGTACTTTGTATTATCCTTACTGGCTGGCATACTGTGTTGGAGTGTGTGAAAAGGAGGGATATGATTGCAAATTGGTAGACTGCATTACAAAGGCATATTCAATTGAGGATACAATCGAAGAGGTGAAAGGATATGAACCTGACTATATCATGGCTGAAATAACAACCCCTACCTGCGCTTATGATTATAATGTTATCAATGCAATTAAAAAGGCTTATCCTAAGGCTAAAATAATGATTGGAGGAACTCATGCAACCATTCTTCCTGATGCAGTGCTTAATGAATGCTTAGGCATTGATTATATCCTTCGTCAGGAGTATGACTATACAGTTGGTGAATTGATAGCTTCCGATGATGCATCAACAGTTAAGGGAGTTTCCTATAGGGTGAATTGCGATGGTGTGGATATTGCCGGATTGGATGATGTGAACTTATTGTCTGATTCTGTTGATTTCACTGTTAAGCATACTGAAGATAGGGAGCCCCTTGAAGATTTGGATAGTCTTCCTTATGTTTCCAAGGTTTACCAGAAGTATTTGAACTTTGATGATTATGCATATGCATTCGCTCAAAAGCCTATGATTCAGATTGTATCATCAAGAGGATGTCCGAATCAATGCAATTTCTGCAGCTATCCATCTACAATGGGTGGAAGGATATACAGGACAAGATCTGTAAGTGACCTTGCTGATGAATTTGAGTATATTCTAAAAGAGATTCCTGAGATTAAGGAAATCTTCATTGAGGATGATACATTCACTGTAAACCAGTCAAGAGTCATTGAGTTCTGTGATGAAATCATAAAAAGAGGATTGGAGCCGATTTGGTCATGCAATACAAGAGTTGACTTGACTTTTGAAACCATGAAGAAAATGAAGGATGCAGGTTGCAGATTGCTTGTTTGCGGTTATGAATCTGGTAATCAGGATGTTTTGAATGAAATCAAGAAGGGAATAACCCTTGAGCAGTCTAAGGCATTTGCAGAAAATGCAAGAAAGCTTGACATTAAGGTCTTCGGATGCTTTATGATTGGTCTTACAGGTGACAGTCTTGAAACAATCGATGAGACCTATAAGTTTGCTCAATCAGTCTACCCTGACATGTGCTTCTTCCAACAGGCTGTGCCGTTTCCTGGAACAGGTTTCTATGAATGGGCTAAGGATAATGGATATCTGATTACAGAGGATTACTCCAAATGGCTTAATGATGATGGTTACTTGAATTGTCTTGTTGATTATCCTTATGCAGATCATAATGAGATTGAGAAGTTGAGGGACAGTCTGATGAGCAAATACTATTTCTCATTTGCCTATATTGTGAAGACTTTCTTGGCAAATCTTGATTGGGTGGAATTCAAACGTGTAATGCGTGGAGGAACCCAATACATTACATTTAGGGTAAAAAAAGCTTTAAACAGATCTAATAATTTAGATTAGTTTTCTTATTCTATTTTTATTTATTTTTTTTATTTTCTTTCTAATTTTATATCTTTTTTTTCTTTATTTTTCTGTTTCAATTCTATTTTTTTTACTTTTTTTAATTAGTTTCATATCATTGAAACATTTATTTTTAAAATCAGAAATCATTTTTTTTAAAGCTTTTTTAGAAAAATAGTTAATTTTTTGTTAATGAAAAAAAGAAAAGAAGTACTTATCACAAATTCTGATAAGTTTTTTTTAAATAGCGTATCTAGTTAATTCTTCATCAGAGTATGCTAAACCGATAGCTCTGTTGTAGAAGAAGGTTAAGTATACTGTACAAATACCATTAATGATTGCACCAATGGTTCCGCCGATACTGCCATCACCGAAGATGGATACAATAAAACCAACAATAATTGAAAGAATAACGAAAACAATGAGAATTGCTAAGATTTTTACAAATCCAACTTTGCTGATGTCTTTAATTGCTTCACCAATATTTAAAGCTGCACCTAAACTTTCAGTTTCAGCTAATTTACATGCTGCCATTAAGAATGCTAATCCAAATACAATGAATAAGATAATTCCAACGATTAGAGCTAAGGTTTGCCATTTTGAGAGTAATGCCATAACGATGATTGGAATGAGGAAGTATATGAACATTACAATGATGTATTTGATACCATTGATTACTTGTCTTCCAATATCAACATCAGGAGATCCTTGGTCTCTTGCAATACCGAATTTGACAACATCTAACATATATCCTTCAATAAGGAGTCCTATACATATTGCAATAAGGATTGCAATGATTCCTCCAATGCCGAGTCCACCTGCTGCAGCACCAGAAGCTTGGCTTGCACCAACAAGTCCTACTCCACCAAAGACTAAGACTAAAGCCATAATAATACTAAGTACAATATAGATTAAAAGCGCTTTAACATTATTTAACGGATACTTAATAGCATCACTAATAATTTCGCCTAATTCCATAATTAAACACCTCTTTTTTTATAAATTATTCACTCATAACACTTAAAGTATATTTGAGTTGTTATTAAATTTCTCTTTAATAATATTTAAAGGTATTGAAAAATTTTGAGTTTTTTAGACTTATTTGTTCTTTATTTTAGGTTTTGAATAAGAATTTTTTCTAATTTTTTAAATTAAAATTAATTTTATTAGGTATCATAAGTTTTAATATATTTTTTTAATTATTTTGTTTTTTTAGCGAAAAATATTCATTATTGAGAATAATACTTATTTAGAAAGATGGTAATAAAAATAGAAAAGTAGTTTTTATTTTTTGGTGTTTTGTTTCTGTGGTGTGATTGGAAAAAAGTAGTTTTTATTTTTTATGTATTTTTTGTATTTGAAAAAAAGTAGTTTAATTAATGAGTTTAATTTAAAATAATAAAAAAATAGATAAATTAAAGGATTATTCAATTCCTTTAATTTCTTTGAATACGTTTATAACATCACCAATTACGAGTATTGCAGGTGTGTTGATTTCCTTGTCAGCTATTGTTCCAAGGGTTCCAAATACTACCCTTTCATTTGGAAGCGTGCCGCTTTCAATGGCACATGCAGGTGTATCTGGGTCTCTGTATTTCATGATTTCTTCAGTGTTTTCCTTGATGTTTCCGATTCCCATAAGGATAATCAATGTGTCAGCTGTGTAATCCCATTTCACCTGTTTGTCTGCTTTGGTTGGGTCTTCATGACCTGTAACTACAGTGAATGAGGTAGCCACTGCCCTATGGGTTATAGGAAATGCCATGCTTGTAGGTGCACCGATAGCTGAGGTGACTCCTGGAATGACTTCAAAGTCTATGTTTTCAGCTGCAAGCGCCAAGAGTTCTTCTCCACCTCTACCGAAAACAAATGGATCTCCACCTTTTAGCCTTACAACATTTTCGTGCTCTTTTGCCTCTTCAATGATCAATGCATTGATTTCATCCTGTGTCTTATAATGTTCTCCAGCCTTTTTTCCTACATAGATGCGTTTTGCATCTTCTGGAGCATGTTTCAATATCTCTTCATTAGCCAAATAGTCATATAAAACAACATCTGCTTTATTCAATGCTTTCACAGCTTTCAATGTAATTAAATCAGGGTCTCCTGGACCTGCACCTATTAAATATACTGGCATATTATCTTCCTTGTTTTGATAATTAAAATGAATTAATTTAATGATTTGAATATTTTATTTTTTTTTATTTAATTATAGGTTTTTAGATAGCTTAAATACTATCTAACATACCTTTAAAGAATTCAAGACCGTTGTCTGAACCTAATAGCTTTGTAGTAGCCCTTTCTGGGTGTGGCATCATTGCAAGAACAAGTCCTGATTCATCACAGACACCAGTGATTGCTTCCATGGATCCATTAGGGTTTTTCTCAGCAAACTGAAGAACGATTTGATCTTGGTCTTTCATAAGATCAATGTCTTTAGTATAGAATCTTCCTTCAGCATGAGCTATTGGTATGTCAATGACTTGGCCTTTTTCAAAGTTTTTGGTGAACGGAGTCTTGTTGTTTGCAACTTTCAATTTAGACCATTCACAGTTGAATTTAGGTACTTCATTGGTAATGAACAATCCTGGTATGAGTCCAATCTCTCCAAGAATCTGTGCTCCATTACATATTCCTAAAACTGGCTTTTCTTCCTTTACAAGTGCCTTTACACCTTCAACAACAGGGGTGTTTGAAGCTATTGCTCCTGCACGTAAGTAATCTCCGTAGGAAAATCCTCCAGGTATAACAATTCCATCATAATCAGTTAAGTCTTCATTATTCCACCAGATGTATTCTGCTTCCCCGCCAGCTAGTTCAATAGCTTTGTAAACGTCACGGTCACAGTTAGTTCCAGGGAATCTTATAATTCCAATTGCCATTTTATCACTTTATGAATATAATAAGTTTTCATCAATTTCTTAAAAATTATTTCAATCAGTCCATCTATTCACAGCCGCATCCGCAGGTCATGTCCATTTTAATAATGTTTATTGTGTAGTTGTGGATGATTGGATTGCATAATAATTTTTGGCACATGTCATCTACTTTTTCTCTTGCGTCATCTTCTGAGTCAGCTTCCATTACAAAAGTAATTATCTCTTTTGTTTTGGTTCCTTTAACTTCGTATCCTAAAAGAGCAAGGGATCTTTGAATAGTGGTCGCTTCTGGATTTAACATTCCTGGTTTTAAGGAAACTTTAACTTCAATGTCATACATCATTTCTAATCACCTATAATCATGAATTTATTTTAATTAGTTTTTTATAATTTTAATAGTTATATTGGGAATATTTTTTTATAATTGAAAATTTTGGGAATATTTAATTAGATTCCCCATTTTTCTTTGTCCTCTTCGGTTAATAATCTGTTGAAGACCTCTTCATATGCATCAATCACTTCATCGTCTTTTCCTTGTCTGAAGAGTTCCTTATCAAGCATATCAAGGGTTTCAGCATCCCATAATCTGCAGCTGTCAGGACTGATCTCATCACCTAATATGATGTTCCCATCCTTGTCCTTACCGAACTCGATTTTAAAGTCAACAAGAATGATTCCAATGTCCTTGAACATCTTGCTCATAACTTCATTGACCTTAAGTGCCAATTCCCTTAAGGTGTCCAAGTCTTCCTTGCTTGCTATTCCAAGAGCAATAGCTATTGCATCATTGAGCATTGGATCATGGAATTCGTCATCCTTAAAGTCCATTTGTATAAGAGGTGGGTTGAATGGAGCCTTGTCCTCAAATGGGAATTTTCTGATAATGCTTCCAGTTGCTATGTTTCTTACAATAACTTCTATAGGAATCATATCAAGCTTTTTAGCTTTCATAACACAAGGTTCGCATAATTCAATCAATTGGGTTTCTACCCCTTCAGCTTCAAGGGTTTCAAAGATTTTAGCACAAATAACAGAGTTTATGTAACCTTTTTGACCCATGCTTTCTTTTCTGGCACCGTCTCCTGCAGTCATGTCATCTCTAAAGTCAATAATGACTTCATCAGGATTTTCGCCTTGGAAAACGCTTTTTGCTTTTCCTTCATAAAGTAAATTTTTAGAATCCATTTTAATCATCGTTTTTAAATCATTTTATAATAATTGATTTAATTATAAAATTAATATGTTTATAATATTTAATTTTATATTTATTATCATTAATAAATATAATTTTATTTTCATAATTTTTTTATCTTTTACCCTTCTCTTTTTTTCAATATATGCGTGATGTTCTCATTTTATGGCCGCGTGCGCAATTTTTGTCCGTTTTTCTTTTCTTTTTATGCAATATCTCTTGCATTTGTCCTGAAAGTGTGGTATGATATCAGCGATTTCGAAGGACGGAGGGGAGAGCGTGAGCATACCGTACGAAAAAAGAACGGTCGATTTTTATCAACGCGACGATAGCACG
>NZ_JAZNIB010000323.1:0-27520 GCF_045577275.1 Methanobrevibacter sp. | reverse complement strand
TAATTTTTTTTTAATTATTTTTATAAATTTTTTTTATTTTTTTCATACACAACATTTCTAAATTTTAAAATTTTATAAATTTTACAAACTAATTTTTTTAATAAAAATTTTGATGATCAAATTTTTCAAAAAAATTTTTCACATCTGTAAAAAAAAAAGTTGATATAATAAAAAAATTCTATTCTCAAGTACCTAATGCCATAGTCAAAATATTCCTTAAACCAGGTGCTAATCCTAAGACAAATACTGTTAATTTTAATAGATTTTTTACTGTTTGGTCCTCGAAATATTGATCGATTATGTATAATACTGCAACGATGACTATAATTTTCATAGGAAATAGAGTAAGATATGTATCGAATAGTTGATTTATGGCATTTGGTAAAACATGCTGTTCTGAGTAATTGAAGTATTCTACAGCAACATATGTTGTTGATGCATCGAACAAATGTGCAAGTAAAATAGAAAAGTTGATCTTATGCTGAAGAATTTTTTCAATAGCATTGTGACTATTTTTGTTCTTGACATATAAAACTAAAAATGCTATTGCCATAAAAATCAATGATGCAATTATCCATGTAATCAACACATAAATTATTGCTGTGAAATTTAGTTTGGAAAATAAAATTATATTAGGTATTGAAAATATAATTCCCAAGAAAACTAATGTGTACCTATAATCAATTTCCATTTTTTTGAATAGATAAATGCTGAATAAAAATGATGCTATTGTAATCAATCCAACAAGGATATATAGTCCAGGTGTAATGAGAAAAACAGTCTTTGGATAAAATCCATTATCTACCAATGCTCGTGTAGATGATCCAAGAAAAATGAATGGTATTATTGAATAGAATATTGAAATTGGATCTATTTCCAATTTCTTGAACATTTTGATTATTGCAAGTACAAAAATCGCTAAAATCAAAGTGTATGCTACTGTATTGAAAACTGTGTATCCAGAGAAAAAAGTAGTTTGTATAATATCTGGAAGAAAAGTATCTACAGTAGCCATTTTATCATCTGTATATTTTTTTTATTCAAGCTTTTGATATATTTTCATCTTAAGAATACTCTTATTCATCCCTTTTAGGATACCTTTTGAGAACTTTTTTTACAAAGAACTCTTTTCCTATAAGGAAATTGCTTGTTCTATGACCCATTGCCTTGCAGCGCCTATGTTTGATTGCCTTCAATATGCCATCCACTGAATCGTTTCCCTTGGTGTTGACTTCAGTGTATGCATCACCTATTGATTTGAGGAAGTGAGAATCACTTGCACCTAAAGTTGCAAGTCTCTTTTCATAGGCTAAAGTTTCAGCCTGCTTGTTGGAGTATCCAAGAATATATCTGGCATTCTTAGTTTCCACACCATCAACAACCAGATTCTTGTCAACTTTGCTGAAAAGTCCATGTCTATAAAATGAGAATGGATGTGGCACAATTGCAAGTCCACCTGCATCATGTATCCTGTCAACAGTTTCTACAGCAGACAAACCTTTCGGTATGATTTCATCTACACCTAATCCTAAAATATGGCCTTTGTCTGATGAAATCTCTATTGATGGAACTACAATGATGTCTCCACCATAAGACCTTGCAATTCTTGAACCTTTGATTTCATTATGATCACTGATTGCTATAGCATCTAAACCTTTCTTTTGAGCTTCTATCAGAATGTCAATAGGTTCTGAACGTGCATCTCCTGAATAAACACTATGGATGTGTGGATCAAATTTCATGTTATGCCTCATTTATTGTAAATTTTAAAAAGTATCTGAATCTTGAAATATTTTTTTTCAAGTAAACGTCTTTTGTCCTTTTGGTATTAATAATATTTAGTATTAATAATATAAAAGTTTTTAATAAATTTATTATATTTTAAAAAAAATTGCTTTGAAATAGATAAAAAAATTTCCAATATATTGTAAAAAAGTTACAGGAAAATGATAAAAAATCATAAAAAAGTTATGGAGAATAAGAAAAAAGTGACTGGAAATAGGAAAAAATGATGGAAAAGTTGTAGAGAAGGGCAAAAAAGTAACTTGAAAAGGGGGTGATTGATATGTAAAATAAAAAAATAAAAAAATAAGAAATAGAATGAAAATATTAGAATATTATTTTAATATATAACATAATATTATTTTCTTAAATATTCCATAGACTTTACAAGTCCTACAGTACCTGTCATCATAACATCTCCACCTGGAGCTGCATGATAATAATCAAGATTTGTGCCTTCTATCAAGGATCTTTTAGGACCTGCAACAATTACTTTTTCTAGCTTTGATATAGGATTCAATGCAAATGCACCATGTCCACCTTCACCATGAACATCTTCGTGCTTAATTGTGCCGTCAGCAAGGGCTATGACAAGTTCTTCGAGCCTTTCTGATGTCAAATCTCTTGTGTGGTGCTCGAATACCCCTTGTATTTTGCCGTCTTCAATGGATGCTACAGTAGTATGTCCATTGCCTATATCCATAACTACAAAGCTGTTGAGTTTCAATACTTCCTTATCGTAGCATACTCCCGCAATTGATGCAAATTTGGTATCCATAATCACCGGTTTGAATTCAGGATTCTCTTTAGCTAATGATTTGATTACAGACTGCATTCTAGTGAAGTATTCAGGCACTTCTTCAGCTTCCATAGCAAATACTTCAGGAGGAAGAGGTTCTGGCAATTTCTCTTTGATCTTTTCAAATCTGAAGTCCCTATCACCCATATCCTCACTATATCCATGGTCTTGAACCGCAACAATAAGCTCATCCACATTCAATTCAAGGTCAAATGAGGAAAATATGTCAATTAGATGATTCACATCCACATCACTTAGTGATATTTTAGTATAATTTGAATATTTTGGTTCCTTTTCATACGCATTCTCTTCAACAACTTCAAATCCATATGATTTGACCTGGTCTATATTGTCACGTATTGTTCTTGCTGCCAAATCTTCAAAAGCAACCTTATATCCTTTTTCAATATGTTCAAGACATCTGTCCTTAATCTTTCCTCCACCCATTATTACTCCATCAAAATAAATGTCATTTTCACATTCGCTAATCATTTGACCAATGGTTAAATGAGGGGAGGGAACGACTAATTTCATTGAATTTTCAATTTCCTTTTCACTGTCATACAGCAAGATATCTTCTGTACCGGTTCCTACATCAATAGCTAAAATTTTCATAGTTTTCTATTTGTTTTGCAAATATTTAAATTTTTAATATATTTAAAAAAGTGCCTAGAGTGAAATAATTAACTTTTTATTATACTTTAATGTACAAAAATGTACTACAAAGCTTTATATAGTACATTGAACATACTATTAGTACAAAATAAATATATTATCTTATTTTAATTTACAGATTATGTTTATTTAATTTACAGAAATTATTTATTAAACAACAAAAAAGTGATAAAATGCAATACAGAATTGATTTAACTAATGATGAAGTACCAACCAAATGGTATAATATTAACGCTGATTTACCTGTAGAACTTCCTGCTCCTAAAAATAGTGAAGGAAAAGATCAAATAGGCACATTACCTCAAATATTCGTAAATGAATGTCTTAATCAAGAGTTCGCTACTGAAAGGTACATAAACATACCAAAAGAAGTAAGAGAGCTCTACCAAAGATTAGGAAGACCTACTCCTTTATGCAGAGCAAGAGGATTAGAAGAAAAATTAAACACTCCTGCTAAGATTTATTATAAGCGGGAAGATACTTCTCCTACAGGATCTCACAAGTTGAACAGTGCAATAGCTCAAGCATACTATGCTAAAAAAGAAGGTATCGAAAGAATTACCACAGAAACCGGTGCAGGACAATGGGGTACCGCTTTATCCCTTGCAGCATCAATGATGGGAATTGACTGCACAGTCTATATGGTAAGGGTTTCATACGACCAAAAACCATTCAGAAAAACAATCATGCAATTGTATGACGGAGATGTTCATGCATCCCCAAGTCAAAACACCGAAGTCGGTAGAAAAGTTCTTGCAGAACATCCAGACACTCCTGGTTCCCTTGGAATTGCTATTTCTGAAGCTGTAGAAGATGCTTTAACTGATGATAAAGTAAAATACACCTTAGGAAGTGTATTGAACCACGTTATATTACATCAAACTACAATCGGTCAGGAAATTAAATTGCAGCTTGAAAAAGTTGAAGAAGAGCCTGATACTATGATTGCTTGTGTTGGTGGAGGAAGTAACTTCGGTGGATCCTTGTTCCCATTCATAAAAGACAAGATCCAAGGTAATTCTGACACTGAATTCATTGCTGTTGAACCTTCTGCTTGTCCTACATTAACCCAAGGAGAATACAGATACGACTTTGGAGACGAAGTTGGATTCACTCCTCTCTTGAAGATGTTTACTTTAGGACATAACTTCATTGCTCCTTCTGTACATGCTGGTGGACTTAGATACCACGGTATGAACACACAAGTATCCTTGCTTAGAGATTTAGGATACATCAATCCAGTAGCTGTACATCAAAGGGATGTATTTGCTGCAGGTAAAATGTTTGCAATGTGTGAAGGAATCATACCAGCTCCTGAAACAAACCATGCAATCAAAGCAGCTATTGATGAAGCTAAAAAATGTAAGGAAACCGGCGAAGAGAAAACCATTGTCGTCAACTTCTCTGGACATGGACTTATGGACTTCAAAGGTTACGGAAGCTTTATGGATGGAACTATGGAAAACTCCAAATAATTCCATTCCTTTTTTTATTTATTTTTACCTCTATTTTATGCAAACTCGGTTATCACTTAAATGTGATGACCACTTTCCTCTTTTTTAATATATTTTTTAATTCTGCCCATATTTTTATGCATTTCCTATAGATCATAGCTTTTTTTATGTATATTTTTTGTATAATATTTGATATTTTTTGTAATTTTTAGATATTTTCGATATTTTTTTATTGAAAATATTAGTTATAACTTATAATTTTTAAGAAAATTTCTTATAAATTTAGGTATATTTTTAGTTATAAGTGATAAGTTAGAACTTATAAGTTATAAAATTATAAGAAATAACTTAAAAGTAAAAACTTATAAATGATAAATTATAAAGTAAAAGTAATAAGATATAACTTAAAACTTATATAGTATAACTTATAAATTATAAAGTATAAGATATAAGTAATAAATTATTAGAATTAACTTATAAAATTTAACTTATACTATCACTTTATTTTAGAAAAAATACTAAGGAGAATTAATATAATGGGAGAAACAATCGCAGTAATGAATCAAAAAGGCGGATGTGGAAAAACAACAACTGTAGTAAATTTAGCAACATCCCTTGCTGCTATGGGTAAGGCAGTGCTTGTAGTGGATATGGATCCACAGGCAAATGCAACAACAAGCTTCGGAATCAACAAGACAGAAATCAAGAAAACAGTATACACAGCATTGGTAAATGAATGCAGTGTTCAAAAGGCAACAATTCCTACAAAAATTGAAAACCTGTTCATATTGCCAAGCAATATAGAATTAAGTGGAATCGAAGTTGAATTGAGCAAGGAAGCAAATTATCATATCGTTCTTAAAAACCTGCTTGAACCTATAAAAGGCATCTTTGATTATATCATAATTGACTTGCCTCCATCACTTGGAGTTATCACAATAAATTCATTGATAGCTGCAGACAGCGTATTGATTCCTATTCAAGCTGAGTACTTTGCACTTGAAGGATTGGCAGATTTGATGAACACAATCAAGCTTGTTGAAACCAGATTAAGAAGCCCAACTCCTATCAAAGGAATACTTTTGACATTATATGATGCAAGAACCAGATTAGGAAGGGAAGTCTATTCCGAATTGAAGAAATACTTCAAGGACACTGAACACATATTCAAGACAGTCATTCCAAGAAATGTGCGTTTGGCAGAAGCTCCTAGTTACGGAAAGCCATGTATAGTATATGATCCAGAAAGCAAAGGGTCAATAGCTTACTTGAAATTGGCAAAGGAAATCCTGGAAATGGATAAAAAATAAAACAATGATTATATGAGAATATGATTACTTTAAAATTACATTATAAAAATTAAAAAAACAAAGGTTTGGTATTATGGCTAAAAAAGAAAAAAGATCAGGTTTAGGAAAGGGATTGGATTCCTTAATTCCTAAAATTGAAGAGAAAGAAGTGGAAGAAGGCATAAGCTTAGAAGATATATTGAAAAATTCCGAAGAAAAGTCAGAAGATGCAGCTAAAGATGATGCTATAGAAGAAACAGTTGACGAAACTCTTGAAGAAACTGATGATGATGCTTCTGATGAAATAATTTTCGATGAAGAACCGGATGAAGATGATAAGGAATTGATCTTCCCAGAAGATGACGAAGATTCTGAAAATAAAATCTTGGTTGAGGAATCAGATGTCGAAAAGTATGTGGAAGAAATAGCTGAAGAGGAAGTAAGCGAAGATGATTACCTTGAAGACACTTCCATATACACTACTGTTTTCCACAATGATGATGAAAAAATTTCAGATGAAAATGATGAAGAAATAGCTGCCGATTTAGGTGTAGAAAATATTGATTCTACAATTAATTTAAATGAAGATGAAGTAGAAACTACTAAAATAATTGATGATTCCATTAATTTAAAAGAAGGCACTAGTTTCTTAACTGAAAAAGAAGAAAAACTGATAGATGAAGTTATCGAAACTGTAGAAAATAATCCAAGAATCACCTTATGGTCAGCAAGATCAGCTGCAGTTTTAAGATATTTGAGAAAAACCGAACCTGAATTCAGCATAAGCAGTGAAGCATCAAATCTCATAGATGCTGCAATAGCTGAAAAGTATCCGGAAATCTGGACCTTGTTCAATCATTTATAATTATCCACTTAACATCAATAAATCAAAGGAATTGGTAGGTATAAGAGTCTATTTATATAGATTCTTATCTACCAATATCTAAAATAAAATCACTATAGCCAAATACCAAGTTTTATGATAATAATTTATTATGTTAAAATTATATTATGATTAAATTATATTATGACAAAATTAAAATTAAAAAAAATTATATACAAAACACGAATGGGGATTAAATATGAAATTAGGATTTTCTTTGCTTTCACTTTTTATGAAAGATGTGGATGAAATGCTTTCAATAGCTGTTGATAATGGATTCGATAGCGTTGAACTCTTGGCGGAAGGCCCATATAGACCTGATGAAATGCTTGGAAACAAGGAACTCACTGAACCGTTCCATTGTTATGACTTGGACATTTACATGCATGCAGTGAATGTTGACATAAACCTTGCAAGCCTCAATCCTGGAATCCGTAAGGAATCCGTAAAGCAGACAAAGGACTGTATTGATCTTGCAGATGAGATAGGTGCAATAGGCATTACCGCACACCCTGGAAAAATAGGAAGGCCTGAAAAGTACCTTAGGGATATGGCGCTTGAATTCTTGACAGAGTCTACTCATGAACTTGTAGCATATGCAGAGGATAAGGAAGCCAAAATATCAATTGAAAACATGCCTGAACGTTTCTCATATCTTGGAAACTGTGCATATGAACTTGAAAACCTCACCAACGAAACAGGTTGTTCAATCACAATAGATTTAGGCCATGTAAACACTTGTGAAGACCAGGAAAGTTTCTTTAAAATCCCTAACATTCTTTATAATCACATAAACGACAATGATGGGAAAAAGGACAAACACCAAGCAATTGGTGACGGCACTCTTGACTTGAATCTTTTGAGACATGTGAAACATGGAATTATTGAACTGAACAATTTCGATAATGTAATGAAAAGCAAAAAGGTAATAGAAGATTTTTTAAGGGAAAATAAATTATAAAAATAGTGAAATAAAATAGTGAAATAAAAATAGTGAAATAAAAATAGTAAAATAAAAATAGTAAAATAAAAATAAATTTTAGAAGTCAATCTGAAGAACTTCAGAAATCTCTTCTATTACAAAATCGGCATATTCTTTTAATTTGTCTGGAAAATCCCCATCCTTCTGTTCTGTAGTAAGTACAGCCCTATCAGCTTGCTCAAATGCAAGTATATCATTAGGCCCATCACCAACCATCATGACCTTATAGCCTTCATCCTGAAGATTTCCAACAATTTCCGCTTTTCTATGAGTGCTTGCAGTTGCAAATGCATGATCTTCAGGAACACCTGTTATGTTAGCAAGCCTTTTGATGGCTCCAGACCTGTCTCCAGATGCTATGAAAACATCTATCTCATTTTCCTGAAGCTTTGCTATTGTATCCTTAACGCCACTGAACAATTGGCCTGCAGATGTGATTGTATAGGATATTCTCTCTTCTGCAATGTCTATGATTACAGCTGATCCATTGCACAATTCCATATTAGGAACCCTTTCCTTCAATAATGGGAATGTATCTGTAATGTCTTTTATTGTTGCGGTATCCTTTTCTAAAATAGCTGCAATATCCTCTTTGGAAACGTCTGTTGAATAATAGCTGATGTCAAAGTCAATGTTGTTTTCCAATACAAAATCGCTTATCAATGTATTTGGATTTATGTCCTTTAAGCGATTGGTGTTGAACTGAAGGACAACAAGAGCTGCATTCAAGCAGGTGTCTATCAAATCCAAGGAGTTTACATTGGTTATGAATTCACCTGTTTCCACATCCTTAATGACTCTAAACCTTTCAAGCAATGTTCCGGAATTGTCAAATACAATAGCTTTTTTAGTCATTTTTATCGCCCAAACTGAATTTGAATCATATCACAAAAATTTTAAGAAACTTTATTTATATGGTATAATCAAATAAACTTTTATTAAATATAGTATAAAATTATTAATATATAAATTTTGCAAAGGAAATTGAAACTAAAAATATCCTAAAAAATAATAAATAAAGTGAAAACATGATTATAGATTCACCTCTAAAAATAAGAAACATCACTCTTTCCAATCGTATCGTATTGCCTCCTATGGCAAGAGAGCTCAGTGAGGAAGGAAAGGTTTCAGATGAATTGATTGACTATTACCAAAAGAGAGCAGACGGAACAGGGCTTATAATAGTAGAGCATTCATATGTCTCTCCTGAAGGAATTGCAAGTAAAAGGCAGTTGTCCATGGCAGATGACAGCGTGATTGATGGATTTAAGAAACTTACTGATGCCATACATGCTCAAGGCAGCTTTGCAATTGCACAGATAAGCCATGCGGGATTTGAATCAATGAGTGAAGATAAGCTCAATTTAAATGAAATGACTCCTGAAGATATGGATGAAGTGAGGAATGCATTTATTGAAGCTGCTGTGCGAACTCAAAAGGCAGGTTTCGATGGTGTGGAGATTCACTCTGCACATGGATACTTCCTGAACCAGTTCTATTCACCTTACACAAACAAAAGAACCGATGAATATGGTGGAGACCTTGAAAATAGAATCAGATTGCATAATGAAATAATCCGAGAAGTCCGTGACCGTGTAGGTGAAGACTATATAATAGCCATTCGCTTAGGTGCCTATGACTATTTGGATGATGGATCAAAGCTTGAAGACATTTCAATTGCTGTAAATTCATTTATAGAAAATGGAGTTGACCTGATAGATATCAGCGGTGGACTCTGCAGATATAGAAGTCCAGTCAGCAAGGAGCCGGGATACTTTAAGGAACTTAGCAAAATAGCTAAGGAGTCATGTGATGTTCCTGTGATTCTCACCGGTGGAGTGAAGAAGGCAAAGGATGCTGAAAGATTGCTTGAAGAGGAATACTGCGACTTGATTGGAATCGGCAGGGCATTTTTAATGGATGCTGAATGGTCTAAAAAGGCATTGTATAAATTAAGGAAAATAGAATGAACTTCATGATAGATAAGCATATATGATAAAAAACAAGAAATCATCACAACAAAATAGAAAGATCAAAAAAATTTTAATTTACCAACTGACAAAATTGAAAAAACATATGAGGGCAAGACAATGAGGAATATTATAATTGTTGAATGCGTTTCTACTGGAATAAACTTTATTCAAGACATTATTAATAGGAATTATAATCCTATAGTATTGCAGACAAAAAATGAAGAAGGGGAAGCAAATCAAGCTTATGAAAAGCTACTTAAAGACTCTTATAAAAAAATAGAGGCTGATTTTGAACTTATTTATGAAAAAGGTTCCTATGAAGAAACTCTTGATATGGTAATGAAATATGATCCTCTATTGGTTATTGCAGGATCTGAAAAGGGAGTGATTTTAGCAACCAAATTGGCAAATGACTTAAGCCTTAAATGCAATCCAATAGAAAATCTTGATGCAATGACCCTTAAGGATAAGATGCAGGAAAGAATAGCTGAAAAGGGCCTTAGACATATTCGTGGAAAAGTGATACATTCAATTGAAGAGGCTATTGATTATTATGATGAATGCGGATTCAAGGAAGTTGTTGTAAAGCCTGTCTACAGTGCAGGTTCTGTTGGCGTTAGGATTTGCTTAAATAAGGAAGATATGATAAATTCCCTTGAAGAACTCTTCAATGAAGTAAATATATATGGAGACGAAGTAAATGAATTTGTAATCCAAGAGAGGATTGACGGAGATGAATATATTGTCAATACAGTTTCCTGCAATGGAGTTCATCGCATAACACTTATGTGGAAGTATACCAAGCGAAAAACCAATGAAGGTGGGCAAATTTATGATTACCAAGTAACTGTTAATGAATTAGGTCTTGGTGAAGCGGATCTGGTGGAATATGCTTATGATGTGGTGAATGCCATAGGCATTAAATACGGGCCTATTCATGGAGAATACATGATTGATGAAAATGGCCCTGTCTTGATTGAAGTCAACTGTCGTCCATGCGGCTTGAATATGTCAGCAAAATATATAGATAGAATATCCGGTCAGCATGAAACAGACAGTGCTCTTGACTCCTATTTGAATCCTGAGAAGTTCAATTATGAAAAGAATAAAGGATACACATTATATGAACATGGCGCGATAAAGACAATCGTTGTTCCAAAAGACATCACTGCCGAATCAGCTCCTATGGCTGAAATCAGCAATAGACTGAAAAGCCATCGGGAAACCAGCATGGACATTATCGAGCAGGCTCAATTCTTTACCAAAACACAAGATTTGGAAACAACTGGAGGAACAATTTACTTAGCTCATGAGGATCCCTACATCCTTCAAAAGGACCTCGATTTTTTATGTGGTGTAGAAAAGTACGCATTTCAATTGGTATTGAGCAATAGGGAAGAGAAAAAGACATCCCTTGATGAAGATGAAAGCTACAATGACCTTAAAAGCATTTTAAATAAAATCCATGCTTATGGATTAACCCTATTTGTAACAGATGAAATCTTTGATGAAGTAGACTTGATGCAAGTATTGCCTGAAGAAATCAGGGATGTGAAGGGCGATTTTGATTGCATAGTTGTCAATTTGAATAAAAGCATTACCAATAAAAAGGATGACGAAGTGGCAAATCTATTGCTGAACATTATTGATAGGGTAAAGGTCGGAGGATTCATATTCATTCCTCAATCAACCTACCAATATCTTCCTAATGGCAGAATTGGGGCTGAAGCATTGATAAAGGTTTTAGGTTTGAAACTGGAGCTTCCATTGCTGGACTTTAAAAAAGTTGCGATAGCTTCAAAAAGATTATGAGAAGGGTTCATCCCAATTACAAACATGCCAGATTATTTAAATATGGAAAATATATCCCAATTACAAAACATACCAAATATACCAAATATTATTTAAATATGGAAATATAAAGTTAATATATTATATAAAAAATAATGAAAATTACTATTTTTTATTAATTATATTTATTAACAGTTGATGACAACAGACTGTTACTACTAACTGGCAGTTGAAGTCTAGAAACTGTTACTCATAATTACAAATGTTCACGAAAGAAAAAAGGTGTTTTAATGAATATCCTTGAAAAATTAAATGCAATTAAGAATCAGGAAATTACTGCAAAGGAAAATGTAGAATCTTATTTGAAAGTAATTGAAGAAAAAAATGAAGACATTAACGCTTTTCTTGAATTAAATACCGAACAGGCTATTGCTAAAGCTGAAGAAATCGATGCTAAAATCAAAGCTGGAGAAGAGGTCGGAGCTCTTGCAGGTTTAGTGTTTGGTATTAAGGCTAACATTAATGTAGAAGACTTAATCATTTCTGCTGCATCCAAAACATTGGAAGACTATATTGGAAGCTATGATGCAACTGTAGTCAAGAAAATAAAGGCAGAGGATGGAATCATCATCGGAATCAACAACATGGATGAGTTTGCAGCAGGAAGTTCAACTGAAACCTCATACTATGGAGCTGTAAATAACCCAGCTGCACCTGGAAGAATCCCTGGAGGTTCAAGTGGAGGAAGCGCAGCGGCAGTGGCAGCAGATATGTGTGACATTGCAATCGGTTCTGACACTGGTGGATCCATCAGAAACCCATCTTCCCACTGTGGTGTACTCGGTATGAAACCTACATACGGTGCAGTTTCAAGACAAGGTTTGCTTGACTTGTCAATGAGTTTAGACCAAATCGGACCTATGGCTCGTGACATCACTGGAATCACCCTTGCACTTGATACCATCATTGGATATGACCCAACTGAATGTACAACCTTAAAATGGGATGCTCCTAACTTTACAGAAATAGCTGAATCTGTTAAAGGGGAAGAAAAGCCATTGGCTGGAATGAAAATAGCTACATGTAAGGAATTCAAGGAAGTAACCAACGATGAAATCAATGCAATCGTTGATGAATCTGTAGCAAAACTCGAGGAATTAGGCGCTGAAGTAGTTGAATTAAGTTTCGACCACATCGATATCTGTTTGCCTACCTACTACCTCATCAACTATGTGGAATTCTTCTCTGCAACCAGAAAATACGATGGAAGAAAATACGGTTCAAGAATCGAAGAGGTATGTGGTGCAGAAGTACTTAGAAGAATCCAAATGGGTTCATACATTTCACAAAAAGAATTCAGTGGCAAATACTATCAAAAAGCACTTCAAGCAAGATCCCTCATTAGAAATGAGATCAACAAAATGTTGGAAGGAGTGGACTTGATTGTAGGCCCTACCGTTCCTAAATTACCTCACAAATTAGGTGAAGAATTGGAACCTATGGAAATGTATGCATACGACGTGCTTACCGTAATTGCTAACTTGGCAGGTATTCCAGCAGCTAGCGTAAAAGCAGGTGAAGTGGAAGGCATTCCTGTAGGATTGCAATTGCAGGCAAAACCTCAAGATGATGCAAAGATTGTTAAGGCAATGGCTGCATTCGAGTATGCAAAATAAATTTAAATCTAATAGCTCTATGCTATTATTTACTTTTTTTACTTTTTTTATCAAATGATTATTTTCAACTATTTTTATTTCAACTTAAAGAGGATTTAAAATGACAGACAATTCATCAAATAAAGATAATTCCAACAGAAGAAACAAAGGCAATTATAAAAATTCCAACAACAAAAAGCTCATTCAAGAAATAAACAAGCTTAAGGAAGAGCTTGAAATCAAAAATGAAGAGATTCAGGAATTGGAATATGAATTGTCCCTAAAGGATGAAAAGATAGAGGACATAAGAAATGACTTGGAATTGAAAGCTGTTGAAATTGATGAATACAGTCAAAAATTAGATGAATCAAAAGATAAAATCAGCAAGCTAAACAACGCTCTTGTCAAATACAAGTTTGAAAAGGAAAAGCTTGACTTGAAACTGAAAAATGAGATAAACTATGAAAAGTCAAGAATGAAGGAAATGGATGATTTAGAGAAGAAAATCAATGAGAAGGTTGCAATCATTGATGACAAGCAGGATCAAATCAACTACCTCAGAAGCTTGATAAATGATTATAAAGAGCAAGTCAAAAGCAATAGCGACAATCTTGAGCTTCAATTGAAGAAAATTTCCAAGACTTATGACAATCTCTTAAGCCAAAAGGATTCAATAATAGAAAAGCAGGATAAGACAATTGAAGAGATGATTGAATCTGCAAAGCAAATGGCTAAAGATAATAAGGCCACAATAACAAGTCTTGAATTGCAGATAGGCAATTATAGGGAATTGTTGAAAAAATACGAATAAAAATTGATCAATACCTGTCAATGAAGAGTATTGAAAAACATGAATAAAAACAATTAAAAAAAAAAAAAAGTAAATTATCCTATAAATCAAACAAGATTCATAGAATAATAGAACGAAGGCAATGTCAACTCATAATATCCTTCATCATAATTCAAGTTCAAGTCATCCGGATTAGAGATGGTTGCACCACATTCGCCACATCTGTAGACTCCACCGGACTCATATATTGCTTCGCTTCCACAATATGGACAGGTTTCAGCTCCATCTCCATCACTTGAACTGTCGCTTCTTAAAGCAAATGGATTTGAATTTGATGAAGAAGATGAAGAGGATGAAGATTTTTTAGCTCTTTCTTGAGCTTCCCTTTGAGCCTTTTTCTCCTTATTTTCCAAATCATTGATGAATCCTTTTACTTTTATAACATAATGGTCATATTCTCCACCTATGAGCAACCCATTATCGTTTTTATCACAATATACAAATATTTCATAGAGATCATTTTCACTGATGCTGTATTTTGAAGTATGATCATAGGATTTAACTTCATCAAAGCTTAATCCACCATCGCCGTTTAGATCCAATTGGGTGAAATCCGCATATTTTGTATTGGTATCTTCTGTATAGGAATCATACGGAATTCCTAAAACCAGATTGCCTATAAGACTGATTATAAACAGAACTATCCAAACTGCACAGCATCCAACTATGATTCTGCTGATAATGTTCATTTCATTGAACCTATTAATCATATCCTCTAAACCTGACATAAAAACCCCTTTTTATCAAATCTAATTATTATTATGTAAACTTATTAATTAATAGTTATGGTAACTGGAGCTGTCAACTCCACATATCCTTCCCCATATCCCAACTCCAGATCATCCGGATTGTAGATATTGGAACCGCATGCAGCGCATCTATAATGGCCTCCGGTTTCATAGACAGATTCGCTTCCGCAGTATGGGCAGGTCAAAACATAGCCTTCACCACTATCATATTCTTGATCATCTAGACTGTTGGTGGATTTGGAGTTTCCTGAACTGTAATCATGGCCTCCGCTTGATGAGGATGAACTGGAATATTTGAATTTGTCACTGCCTGAACTGGAAGAACTGGAATCAATGTAATATTTCCTATAATACTTTAAATCATCATAAAACAGTTCATACTCATGGCCCTTCAGGTAGCCATTATGATTCGTATCCGCCTCATTGAAATATTTGGTCACGTTTGAATCAGGTATGTTTGGATTTACTTGCAAAGCCTCATCAAGGGATAATCTCCCATCCCCGTCCACATCAAAATATTCATAGGTATGGCCATAGCTTATAGGAAAGCTTTCACCAGCATCATGGTAAACCACTGCAACCACAATAAAACCAATGAAAAGAATTACAGGCACATAGCAGCACCACATCTTCATACCGCCTTTCCTTTTTGAATCAGGATTGGCAGTTGTGCCATTAGAATCAGAACCGATCGATGCAGAAGCGTCAGCACTTGAAGCGCCTATGAAACCAGACGATGCAGAAGCGTCAGCACTTGAAGCGCCTATGGAATCATTCAAACTTGAATCCAATTTGAATCCACATTCAGCGCAATAAATGGCCTTGTCAAGATTTTCCTTACCGCAGTTTGCACATTTTTTCATATTACCCCCCTCAATATAAAAATTCGCTACTTATAAAAAACTTAAAAAAATAGAATAGTCATTAAATGTCAATGGTTATAAGAACCTCATCTCCATCATTAAAATTGTATTTGTCCCTCAATTTATCCTTTGCTATAAACTCAAGATAATTCTCGTCATGAGTTGTCTTGTCTGGAAATACGATCGCTCCAACAATATTATCATTAAGATGAGCTTTGATATACCTTACAGCACCGAATCCTTGATCTGGCTTTATGACATTCTTGCAGCTGTTTTTCATTAGCCTGATGTCATCCAGCTTATCCTCTTCTACAATTAGATTTAAAGTTCCGGCAAATGGGGTGAACCCGCATTTCTCTCTGAACTGGTCCTTATAAAAGTCTTGACCTAAAAAATATGCAGCTTTTCCTAAACCTGTTGTAACAATTCCTGTAATTTCCATTATAATCCCTAATAAATATGATAATTAAAAAATTTCGTAAAATCAATGATAATTATAGCATGAACTGATTCATTGAAGTGAAGTTAACTGAACGAATGCATCCTTGTCACTTGAAACATAGTTTCTGATTGATGTGCTGTTTCTATCCTCAAATATTATCCTGCCGTCCTTTTCTCCATAAGTGAAATTAAAGCTTCCTTTCTCTACATCATCATAATCGAATGTGCACATCACATTTCCATCATATTGAATTGAATAGCTGGAGTTAAATTTGAAGTTTCCGACTGAAGACAAAATTGATTCATTTTCTAAAGTCAAGTTAAAGAAAGTTGCATTCTTGGATCTAGGGCTAATGCTGAATTCCACGAATCCTTCCAATTCATCACTTAAATTATTGAATTGAATATTATGCTTTACAATTGATTTTTGGAATATCTCAGCGATACGGCTGTTAGGTATGACCTCACGCTCGTCCAAACCTAAACTTTGCCTTGCTTTTGATGGCAATCTAAAGGTATCTGCAGAATCTCCCTCTCTTGTGGTATTTACATAATACTGCCTTCCATCAATTATCATCGTGTCATTCTCAGACATTTCCAATGTGCTTAATGCATCCTGCGGAATCCTTAATATGCCTGTTTCATTTTCAATAGCACTGTCAATGGTATATGGACCTCTCACTGAAATGGTTTGCTGATTTACGTCAGATGGTGCATATACAAAGTTTCTTGAAGTGAGCTCCACTGAAATTTTACCATCGTTGAATGTAGCTGCGGACAGGAATGTTGAAAGCATCAAAACCAGAATCAATCCTGAAACTATTACAGGGAAATGCATCTTTACAAAGGATTGCAAAGAGGTACGGGTATTGCTTTTCCTTAGGATAGGTATTGATCTCTTAATGATTTTGACAATGTAAAGAACTGTCAGCACAACACCGACAAAGGATACAAATACAGATATCAACAATGGTATGAAAGGTACAAAGAATATCATGAAAAGACCTAAAATAATGAGGGACAATCCCATAATGGCCATTCTGATATAGTTTCCTAAAGTGTCCATCATTGTAACACGGCCGTAATCCACTGCCCTGTCGATGATGGTTCTAACCACTTCATTCGCCATTTTGTTTAAATCGGCAAGAGGAGACATATCGTGAGAAATGTCACCGATGTCAACTTCCAAAATACTGATACCATGAACATCAGCATCAAGTACGATACCAACATCCACACCATAATCCTTTTCAAATTTAATCTTATTCAATGCAGAACGTTTACCTGCAAATTGACCGCTTAAAGGCTGTTCATAATTAAGTTCAGGGAAGAAGAAACTTAAGAGAGGTTTCGCGGTAAGCTCTGTTACACGACCGCTTTCCCTTGCAAACTTGGTTTTTGTGATATCTGTCTTACCCTCTAGAATCGGCCTGATGATCTTATCGATTTTGCCGGATGTGAAATTTGAAATGTCTGCATCAATAAATGCTACAATGTCTCCATGGGAATTCTTGAATCCTGTCTTGATAGCTGAACCCTTACCTTCATTGGTTATATGGCTGATTACAGTAGCTCCCGCTCCTTCTGCCTCTTCGACAGTCCTATCACTGGACCCATCATCAACTACTATCACCTCATCTACATAGTCAAGCTTGCGTGCTACGCTAACAACCTGAGCAACAGTAGCTTCCTCATTATATGCAGGAATAACAATAGATACTGATTTTTTAGGATTTTTAGTTGATTTGATTGATGCAAGTAAAAATACTAAAATCACCATTAGCCAAGACAAGTTTTCACCTCATTAAAGTTCTCATGGAAATAATAAAATTAATCATATTTCTTCAATATTGAATATGTTAACAATTTACAATATAACTATTATGTTTTAAGAATGTATAAATTTTGTTATATTATTGCGATATAATCATGATGAACAAGGGGGTTTAAAATAAATGGAATATGTATAGAAAAGGCAAAATATCGATAAATAGATATGAAAATGAATAAGAAAACAAGAAAAGAAGAATGAGTTAATAAGAAAAAATAAGAAAAATAAAAAAGGAATAGTTATCACATAAAGTGATAACATGATTTTACACTAAGTATTTGACTTGGGTTAAACTTTGAGTTCTGCTTAGAGTCCGAAGAACAGGTATAAGAAGAACACAATAGCCAATACCCAAATTCCCCAACTTATTTCTTTGTATTTACCGGTAGCAATGGTTGCAACAGTGTAAGTTACGAATCCCCATGCGATACCAAGGGAAATGGAATATGTCAATACCATCATGATAATGGTCATGAATACAGATGCAGCTACAACCAAGCTGTCCCATTGCACATCTTTCAATTGCATGATCATCAATACACCGACCATAACAAGAGCAGCTGCGGTTACGGTTGATGTGAACAATGCAAGAACGGTAGGTGCAAAGAATACGGATAATAAGAATAAGATACCAGTTACGATTGCAGCAAGTCCAGTTCTACCACCAGAACCTACACCAGTAGCACTTTCTACATATGCAGTTAAGGTACTTGTACCGCAAATGGAACCGATTACTCCACTTAATGCATCTACTAAAAATGCTTTTTCAATACCTTCAATTTCACCTTTTTCGTCAATGTATCCTGCTTGGTTAGCAATACCGAGCAAGGTACCTGTAGTATCAAAGAATGTAACGAATACAAGTGAGAAGAGCATCATGACTAAGTTTGGAATATTAGAGAACAGCTCTCCAAATCCAGACAGGAATCCTCCAACCAAGCTTGTGTCAAAGCTGAATGAAATGAATTCAGCAGGGATGCTAGGCATAAGTGGGTCTCCAGCACCGAATCCGAATACTGTAAAGATTAAACCTAAAATAGCAGTGATGATCAATCCGAAGAATACAGCACCAGGAACTTTTTGTACATAGAAGATTAAGGTAATTAAGATACCAATCAATGCAAGAAGTGCAGGGGCAGAAGTCATAGCACCTAAAGTTACGAAAGTGGAAGGATCAGCAACGATGATTCCAGCACCTTTTAAACCAAGGAATGCCAAGAAGAAACCAATAGCTGCACCAATACCCAGTTTCAAGTCAAGAGGAATGATATTAAGAATTGCTTCCCTTAATCCGGAAATGGTAATGATTAAAAAGATTATACTTGACAATACAACAGCTGCCAAAGCAGCGTTCCAACTGCAACCCATACCTAAAATTATGGTATAGGTAAACAATGCATTTAACCCCATACCTGGAGCAAGTCCAACAGGCCAGTTAGCAACTAGACCCATTATAATACAAGCAATACCTGATGCGACAGCGGTAGCAAAGAACACACCTGTTGCAGGCATTCCGCCGTCAGCAAGCATAGCAGGGTTTACCCCTAAAATATATGCCATAGCGAGGAAGGTTGTTAAACCTGCAATAACCTCAGTCTTGGCATTAGTATTTTTTTCATCCAATTTAAAAAGTTTATTTAACATAAAACACCTCAAATATGAAAACTAAACTAATATAAGTTTTCTTATTTTATATATATGTGTAAATTATTTATTAAGTTTTTGATATTAATGTAATACTTTATTTTGAATTTATTTTGAAAAAACGAAATGCCCTTAGATATTATATTTGGTAATCAAATGAAAAAAATCATTAAAAATTCATCAAAAATTAAATTTAAATATCTTGAAAATAAAAATAATTTAGAGAATTATAATAGAGAATTATAATTGAAAAAACTAAAATAAAAAGAAAAAGATTATTATAGGTAAAAAAATGATGATTGCAGATACATTATCACAGGAACTCAATATAAAAATATCACAAGCTGAAAGCGTTATAAAGCTAATTGACGATGGAAATACAATTCCATTCATTGCAAGATACAGAAAAGAGGCAACTGGCTCACTTGATGATGAAATTCTTAGAAGATTTGATGCAAGATTGAAATATCTCAGAAACCTTGAAGAGAAAAAGGAGTCTGTCTTAAACTCCATTGAAGAACAGGGAAAACTAACTGAAGAGCTAAAGAAAGCCATTCTTGAAGCGAAAACCCTTGTTGAACTTGAAGATTTGTACAGGCCGTATAAGCAGAAAAGACGAACCCGTGCTACAATAGCTAAGGAAAAGGGATTGGAGGAATTGGCAAACATTATCCTTGCCCAAGATATAGATGTTCCAGTTGAAGAGATAGCCAAAGACTATGTGACTTCAGACAATGCGGATATAGAAGAGGAATTGAGAGTCAACGATACTGAAGAGGCAATTCAAGGAGCACAGGACATAATAGCTGAAATAATCTCTGACAATGCAAGCTTCAGATCCCTTATTCGTGAGTTGAGCTATGAAGATGGGGAACTTATCTCTGAGGCAAAGGACAAGGATGAGGAATCCGTCTATGACATGTACTATGACTATAGTGAGGAAGTGTCTAAAATAGCTAGCCACAGAATACTTGCAATCAATCGTGGAGAGAAGGAAAAGTTCCTAAAGATAAAGATAAGCGCTCCTGAAGAGGATATCATAGCATACTTAAGACGTCATGTTCTTATCAACAAAGGTGGAAAGCCAACTCAACCTATCTACAACAAATACACTGAAGAGACATTAACCGAAGCGATAGAGGATTCCTACAAGAGACTTATTGCCCCTGCCATCGAAAGGGAACTTAGAAACCAGCTCTTTGAAAAGGCAGAGGACAAATCCATAAAGGTCTTCTCCAAAAACCTTGAACAGCTATTGATGCAGGCACCAATCATAAACAAGGTTGTCTTAGGCTGGGACCCTGCATTCAGAACAGGATGCAAGCTTGCTGTAGTAGATGAATACGGCAAGGTTTTGGAAACTGCACTTGTATTCCCAACAGAACCTCAAAACAAGATCGCGGAAACCCGTTCAACTGTCCGTGACTTGATCTTCAAATATGACATAAACATCATTGCAATCGGAAACGGTACCGCTTCAAGGGAATCCGAAGCAATTGTGGCAGACATCATAAAGGACCTTGATGTCCAATATGTAATCGTCAATGAGGCTGGAGCAAGCGTATACTCTGCAAGTGAACTTGCAAGCGAGGAATTCCCAGATTACAATGTAGGGGAAAGAAGTGCAATCTCAATTGCAAGACGTCTTCAGGACCCTCTTGCAGAACTTGTAAAGATAGACCCTAAATCCATTGGAGTGGGACAATACCAACATGACATGAACCAAAAGAAACTTGGAGAGTCCCTTGACAATGTTGTTGAAAAATCCGTGAATGAAGTGGGAGTTGATGTCAACACCGCATCAGTATCTCTTATGGAGCATGTTTCAGGAATCAGCAAAACAGTTGCAAAGAATATCGTAAAGTACAGAGAGGAAAACGGAAAGTTCTATACAAGGGATGAACTCTTAAAGGTGAATAAATTAGGGCCAAAGGCATATGAGCAATGTGCAGGATTCATGAAGGTGAAGGATTCAAACAATCCATTGGACAATACAACAGTTCACCCAGAATCATACGGCGCTACAATTGCATTCTTAAGCTCTCTCGGATACTCTCTTGAAGATCTGGAAAACAGAAAGATCAAGGAATCCGACCTTGACTTGACTGATGAGCAGTTCGAAAGCCTGTCAGAGGAATTAGGCATAGGTTCCATTACCCTGAAGGACATTGCAAAGGAACTTAAAAAGCCAGGAAGAGACCCAAGGGAAGAGATGCCACAGCCAATACTCAGAAAGGATGTTCTCACAATGGAAGACCTTGAAGAGGGAATGGTCTTAAGCGGTACAGTAAGAAATGTGGTTGATTTCGGCATATTTGTGGATATTGGAGTCCATCAGGATGGATTGGTTCACAAATCCCAAATAACTGACACACAATTTGTAAAGCATCCCCTTGATTTCGTAAGCGTTGGGGATATCATAGATGTGAAGGTTCTTGATGTTGATGTGGCACGTCATAGAATTCAATTGTCTATGATCATTTAAAAAAAAAAGAATTTAAAATTACTTTTAAAAACTTAAAAAAAGAATATTAAAGTAGATTTAAAAATAAAAAAATTATAGAAGTAGCTAATTGGAATTAATAATTCCATTATCTCTTCCAAAGTCTATTGTAAATACGTTGGGAAGCATTTCCATCTTCGATACTGCAGAATCTATCATAGAATTCATCATATCTTTCCTTATACTCTTTTTCAATGCTGTCTATATTGGAAATGGCTTCAACAACCTCATCATTGTTTTTCAATAAAGGCCCTGGGACTTCTGTATTGATGTCAATGTAGAATCCCCTTAAGACATTTTCATATTTTTCCAAATCATAAGTGTAGAACAATATAGGCCTTCTAAGATTTGCAAAATCAAAGAAAACACTTGAATAATCTGTAATGAGCAAATCGCTGATTAGGTATAGCTCTGCAATGTCTTCATAATCGCTTACATTGAATGCAAAATCCTCACAACCTGAGAGGTCAACATTGTCTGCTATGAAGTAATGAAGTCTTAAAAGAACAATATACTCATCTCGGAATTCCTCCTTCAATCTGTTAAGGTCCAATTGAAGATTGAATTTCACGCTGGCAGTGTCATAATAGTCATCATCTCTCCATGTAGGTGCATAAAGAATGATTTTCTTATCATCAGGGAGCTTTAAGCTTTCTTTAATTTTTTCAATGTCTTCACTGCTTGCATTGTATAAAATGTCATTTCTTGGATATCCGCTTTCAATGATCTCACCTTCATATGCAAATGCAGACCTTAGGATATCTGTAGTGTATGGATTTGGAGAAATCATGTAATCCCATTCACTGGAATCCTTTCTGTATGCATGCTTACTGCGTGGATTATCCAAATAAAGGTTTCCCTGATCGAATCCAAGCCTTTTGAGAGGGGTTCCATGCCATGTGCAGACATATACTTGGTCTTCCTTTTTGACTATCCTTTTCGGATGCCTTGTATTGAATATCACATATTCGCTTTGAGCCAAATGCCTATAATAATCCAAACTGAATCTCTTGACTGTCTTTGGATTTCCAGGTATCTTTATGCCTTTCTTGTTCAATACCCATACGAATTCAAATTCATCCTTGTGATTCTTGTATAGGTATTCATAAATGTATTTAGGGCTGTCAGAGTAATATTTACCGTAAAAGCTTTCAAAAAGCAGCTTTTTAGGAATGGTTGGTCTCTTATTGTAAACATTTCTATAGATAAGGGCCTTGAATCTCCAACGCTGCCTCAATATTCTCTTGAAATGATTTCTATTAGACCTTAACTGAATGGATTTCCTAAGCTTTGACTTGTCTCCACTCTGCAACATTTCAATTTCTCTTCTTTTGTAGCGGTTGTAGTTTTCAGTATCGAAATCCTTGGAGATGTCCTTCATCACTTCAAAATTTTCCTCTCTCCATTCCTCATCCTCACTGAGCAAGAACTGTCGTGCGAATTTCTTGAAATAGAACCTTAGGAATTTTCTTGTGATCCTTTGCCTAAGCAGAGTATACTTTTCCAAATCAGCAGGATTCTCACTTTCATCGATTAAATAATCAAGACGGCCTGTGACTTCATAATAGGCATCGGCATACATCAAAAATCTATTCTCCACCTCTTCCTGATTAAGTGATGGAGAATTGATAGGGTCATCCCTTAGTCTTTTTGAATATATCGCATTCTCAACGCCTATAAATGAATTGGACCTTTCAAAAATAGTCAATATAAAATTATAGTCAGCGAAATAGCGGTTATCTTCCTCAAATCTCAAATCGCCAACAATATCCCTTTTCATAAGGCAGTGCAAAGCAGATAAAACTTCCAAACGAGTTGTCTTTGTACCTACAAGGAACTTTATGGAATATTCCAAATCAGTTGCATCATTCTTGAGAAGCTGGCTTTGTCTTTTAATGATTCTTGCCTCTTCAACCCTATCCTTGATAAAAGCAGTATTAGCCCTTTCGGCATTGATGAAATCTGCATCGGTTTTATGAGCAACTTCGAACAGCTTTTCCAAAGCATTGGAATAGAGGTAATCATCACTGTCAATGAAATAGACATATTTACCCGTAGCTAAATTCAGGCCTTCATTTCTTGCCTTTCCAACACCTAACCTTTCATCGAACTGCTTCAAAATTAGATTCAGCTTTTCATCATAGCCCTTAAGAAGATCGCTGATATCCTCCTCATTGCCATTTATTATCAAAATTACTTCTGTATCTTCCATCTTTTGCTCAGATAAACTATCCAAACAATCTTTCAGATATCTTAGAGGCCTGTCAAAGGGTATTATAATGCTTAAAAAGGTCATGGCAACAACTCAATAATTTTAGAAATTTAAAAAATAATGAAAACTTAACTTAATTTACTTATGTATTTTAGGTTTTTTGTCAATTTAAGACTAATTTATCAGTATTATTTTAAAATAAGTAAAATACCATAGTTATATTTGATTTAAATACTATATAAGCTTTTTTACATTCAACATACGAATATAAGTAAAAAAATATGTTTTTATAAAGTCTTAAGAAAAAGATTTTGCAAAGGTTATATATACAACAATTAACATAAGTATTTCTGTATAAATAATAATATGTTTAAAACTAAATCTACTGATTTATGTTTATTATATGGTGATTGTATGGGTAATTTAATTTTTAAAGAAAAAATTTTTGTAACAAGGCCACTCTTGCCTCCTTTAAAAGAGTATCAGAAAAAATTGGAGGAGATTTGGGATAACCAATGGCTAACCAATTATGGGCCTTTGGAACATGAATTTCAAACCAATTTGAAAAATCTTTTTAATGCTAAAAATGTAGAATTGTTTTCAAATGGACATACTTCCCTAGATTTAGCTTTAAAGGCATTAGACCTTGAAGGAGAAGTGATCACTACCCCATTCACATTTGCATCAACCACCCAAGCAATCATAGAGAATAACTTAAAGCCAGTATATGCAGATGTTGATGATGAATATTACAACATCAATCCTGGAAACATCGAATCCCTAATTACCGAAGATACTTGCGCAATAATGCCTGTTCATGTCTTTGGAAATCCTTGTGAAGTGGAAAAAATAGAGAGAATTGCAAAGAAACATGACCTAAAGGTCATTTATGATGCAGCCCATGCATTTGGCGTCAAGATAGAAAATAAGCCAATTGTAAAATATGGTGATATGAGCATGCTCAGTTTCCATGCCACCAAAGTGTTCAACACCATCGAAGGGGGAGCCTTGATTTTTGATGACGATGAACTAAGCTATAAATTAAAGGCCTTGAAGAATTTCGGAATTACCCCTGACAAGGAAGAGGTCAGATTCTTAGGTAAAAACGGAAAGATGAATGAGTTTGAAGCTGCAATGGGATTATGCAATCTAAACAATCTTGATAATGTCATCCATGAAAGGTCCCTAATTTACAATCACTACCTGGAATGCCTTGAAGATTTGGAAGATGCAGGAGAATTGAAAGTAATCAGACCTAAAGCTAATGTTGATTACAATTACGCTTACTTTACAATAAAATTAAATGGTGTAGAGGAAAGGGATTATCTAATGGATAAGTTGGCTGAATACAACGTATTTGCCAAAAAATACTTCTATCCTCCATGCAATGAGTTTCCGGCATATGACTTTGAAAGAAATACTCCAATAGCTAAGGATGTAAGCGATTCAATCCTTTCATTGCCAATGTACTATGGATTAAGCTTAGATGATGTAGGCCAAATTTGTGAAATAATTAAATTGGAATTAAAAAATTATGAATAACTTATTTTATGATAATTTACTTATGATAATTTACTATGATAATTTGCTATGATATTTACTTATTAAACTAAGATATGATTTCTATAATCTCATCAATCCATAAAATCATAGAAGAGAATGATAAAATGAAAAACGTATTAGTATTCCCATGCGGTGCAGAAATAGGACTGGAAATCCATAATGCATTAAAATACAGCAAAGACTTTAATTTGTTTGGTGGATCCAGTGTAGATGACCATGGAAAATACGTTTATAAAAATTATATTGACAATATTCCTTTTATAGATGATGAGAACCTATTGGATTGTTTGAATGATATCATAGAAAAATACGATATCGACTTGATTTATCCTTCCCATGATGATGTGGTTTTGAAGCTATCTGAACTGAAGGACGACTTAAATGCACAAATCATAGTCTCTGATGAGAAAACCTGTGATATCTGCAGATCCAAAAGGAAAACCTATGAATTCTTTAAGGATGAAAAATTCACTCCTAAAGTCTATGACATTAAAAAAGAAAGTTTTGATGACGATAATGAATCCAAGCTAGAGGAAATCTCCAAAGGCTTGGAGTTTCCTATTTTTTTAAAGCCGGATATCGGCCAAGGGGCAAAAGGGGTGGCTATTGCAAATAGCTTAGATGACTTGAAGCACCATTTCAATGAAAACCCAGATTTGGTTCCAGTTGAATATTTGCCTTATGAAGAGTATACCATTGACTGTTTTTCATCAAAAGGAGAATTGCTCTACTGTGAAAAAAGAGAAAGAATAAGAATCAAGGACGGCATCAGCGTTAATGCCACAACAATCGAAACAGAAGATGAAGTGAGAGAAATCGCTGAAATCATAAACTCAAAATTGTCCTTTGATGGAGCATGGTTTTTCCAATTGAAAAAAGACAGGAATGATGAATACAAATTGTTGGAAATCGCTCCAAGAATTGCAGGAACAATGTCACTGCATAGGAATACTGGAATAAATTTCCCACTGCTGACCCTATACACCCATTTGGGAATTGACGTAAGCATCATCTCAAACAGGAATAAGTTGACAATCGACAGGGCACTAACAAACAGATTCAATTACGAAATAGATTACCAACGTGTATATTTGGATTTCGATGACACAGTATTTTTCAAGGGAAAGATCAATACATTCCTCATGATGTTCCTCTATCAGTGCGTCAACGAAAATAAGGAGATAATTCTCATAACAAAGCATGCAAAGGACATAGAAGAAACCTTAAGGGACTTGAAAATTGACATCCACCTCTTTGATGAAATAATAATGCTCTCCAAGGAAGATAATAAGATTGATTTTATGGATAATGAGCTTCCATCCATATTCATTGATGACTCATTCAGCGAAAGATTGTCAGTGGCTGATAATTTGAACATTCCTGTTTTTGATTTGGACGCTGTTGAATCATTGATAGATTGGAAATTATAATTGCCTTGGATTTGAATAAAATTCAAATTTAAGACTTTAATTTTAACTTAAACTGCTTTTTTTCAAAAAATAATTATTTATTGCCATCTATACTAAACTAATTGCATATAAATGGCTTTTCAACAAATGTTTATATTATATAATATACATA
>NZ_JAZNIB010000322.1:0-1518 GCF_045577275.1 Methanobrevibacter sp. | reverse complement strand
AAGAGAATCAGCAATGAGAAGAACAATAGTAGACACACTTAAAAAAGGTATGATATCATGATTGATAAAGCTATCGTTGACACTTGTTAGTATGTGTAATTTAACTGGATAGAACTAAACAGCAAGATAGGATTGGGGAGTGAGGGGGGAAACTCCAATAGAATTTATCCTTTCTGGAGGGTTGGATTTGATGATACTTGCTGCATTGTTAGATCAATGCCTCAGTAGAAGATGTAAATTGAAAGATCTCTTCTAAGTTGATAATGAAAAAATGAAAAAATTGAATGAGAAGTATGTATTTATGTACCTTTTTGTTTTGGTTTTTACTAGACTGGATAGATTTGTTAAAATGTAAGCTTTGATGGGGAATCTGCTCCTGATAGGATATCTGCCAAGTCTGGTTTGAAGGGGCTCCAACCAATTTTCCCAACTAGAAGGTAAAATGCCAAATTTCCTTCATGAATCACACATATTAGTTTTTCTTCTTTCTTTTGAATTCTTTGCATTCCAAACTTGCACAAATAATAGATGGCGTCTTGAGATCGACACTCCCTTGTCAGACCTTAAATGTGAAACTGATCATGTCATGTCATTAATACATCCTTCAAAGACCTACATGGTCTTTACTTGACTTTTTCTATCTGAAAGTACAAAAGCTTTATATATATATATATACTATGAATTTATGGGATGTAATTAAAAAAAAAGGATTGGAATATAGGCACAGCATTGTGGTTAGCTGCAGGACGTGATGGATATTGGGGACTTTGTGGAAGGTGAAATCTGTAGACTTTCAGAAAGCAGGTCCCGCTACAAGTATCAGTCGAAATCGAGAGTGCTTCATACATAGGTTCAGGAGCTGATGAACAGTGTGCTGGTTATGGTCGATACCGTACAATCTGTAATCGTGGATTTTGGAGCAGAGAGGGGACCACTTTTCATAATTCAGTGAACTTCAACCCCCTCTTAAGATTACAACTATCACTACTTAATTGCAAATGTCAAGGGAAAGTTCCTTCTCATCATTTCAGGGAGACAGATGATCATGGAATTCGGGATTGGAATTTGGATGTAGATGCACATTTCCAGTCTCAACTGCACAACAGAGTTTGTGGAAGTCTATATTCATAGAACAATTTAGAAAATACTTTATAAAAAGGATGCCAAATTGACCAGTAAGCACAAGAAGGAAACAATAGTCCAACTTTGCAACTCTTACATTGGTGATCCGCTACAACTTCACATATAGTATGCTTAGCTCTTCAATTTGTAACCTATTAGGATATTTTTTTCTTTCATTAATCACTTTTGTGCATTTGTCGTAATTTCAAATTTTTTTTAAGGTGTTACATTTTTTCAAGAGTTTTGCATCAATCTCTGAACGAATCTCCTTTCTCGGTTGGAGGATGAAGAATACTAAAATCCGCAATGAAAGGATAAGCGATTTACCTGATGTGCTTCTAATTCACGTCCGGCGCATTTCTGAAGACAAAAGAGGCCGTGCAAACATGTGTGTTA
>NZ_JAZNIB010000321.1:0-10392 GCF_045577275.1 Methanobrevibacter sp. | reverse complement strand
TAATTCATTGCAATTTTTCATGTTCAAATTTTTTTAAAAATTTTCACTTTTGATTAGATTTATAAATGATTAAATACTATATAATATTATAATAAAATATACAATTTTATTTAATCAAAAAAATTAAATTATGCATTATTTTTATAAAATAAACAATCAATGCTTAAAATTAAATCAAGAGTTGATTTTTAATGTTTAAAGCTGAGTTAAGTGATTCAAGTATTTTAAAAACCAGTTTTGATGCTATTTCATCAATTGTTGATGAAGTACAAATCCAAACTGATAGTGAAGGTTTTCGTTTAGATGCCTTAGACCGTAGTCACATTACCTTTGTTCATCTCGAACTCAAATCCAGTTTATTTGATGAGTTCATTTGCGATGAACCTGAAAAGATCAATGTTGACACTGATGAGTTAATGAAAGTATTAAAACGTTCCAAAGCTAATGACCGTGTTTTAATGTCATTAGATGAAGGAAATCTTATTCTTACTTTTGTCGGTGAAGCTACAAGAACTTTCAAGATCAGATTGATTGATATTGAATATGATTCACCTGCACCTCCATCATTAGATTATCCTACCGAGTTTGAGATTCCTTTCACTCTCTTGAAAGACTCAATCCAAGATATGGATATCTTCTCTGATAAAATCACTTTAATGGTAGATCAAGAAAACTTCTATGCATCTGCTGAAGGTGAGTTTGGAGATGCAAACATTGAATATTTACATGGTGAAAAAATAGACACTAAAGCTAAATCCATTTTCTCTTTAGAAAAAATTAGAGAAATGCTTAAAGCAGACAAATTCTCTGAAATTGCAACCATCTCTCTTGGAAATGACATGCCATTAACACTTAGTCTTAAAATGGTATCCGAAGATGGGGAACTCAGTTTCTTGCTTGCTCCAAGAATTGAATCTGAAGACTAAATGGACTAGATTAATCTAGTATTAAAGCTTAATAAACTCTAAAATAAATTAATTTACCTTAAATTAATTTATTTATTTATTTTTTTACACCATTTCCAAATTTATACATTATTGACTTTATTAAACCAATTAGTATTTAGAAAATGTGATGATTATTAACGATAATCCTAGACTTTAAATTTTAAATTTATTTTTATTTAGATGATTATTATGCAAGGCGACTTTTTCCAAGTTTTACGCAGAGTTCAAAAGGAGGAACGTAATAAATCTTCTCTGGCGAGAGTAGAAAATGATTTCTATAAGCAGTTACGTGATTACATTAGAAATCTTGAGCGTTCCGTAGCTAGCGATCCTTTTGGAAATGAGCAATTGTTATTGAATAATGCTCAAAGGATTGCCACTGAAATCTGCGAACTCAGGGAGTCTAAAATTACAAAAGCCGCTAACAATAATATCTATAGGTCTTTTCTTTTGTTTAAAAAGGACAATCCTCAATTTGACCTTTTGGATACAACTCCATTGAATCTTACAGATGAAGAGGAAACCTTATATTTCGCATTGATGGATGCTCTTAAGAGTCATAGATATAGAATTTCATTAGATGAATATGCTGAAGAAGGTTCTCTTGATGGAACTTCACTGGAAGATGAAGGAGAGGAATATGATAAAGATTTCGATGAAGATGGAGAAACCAGTTTTGTAGAGGATTCTTATGAATCTGCCCAAGACATTGAGTCTGAAAGTTCTGTTGATGATGATTTGGAAGATGAGATTTCTGATGCTCTTGGAGAGTCTGATGAGGTTTTAAATAGGTTAAACCAAATTAAAAATGCTAAAGTGGTTACAGATGAAAAGTATGAAAACATTGATAAGCAGGTAGTTAATCAAAAGTACCCTGACCAAGCTGCTGCTGTTGATGCTCAAGAGGAATCTGTACAGGACTCTGTAGAAGAGACCCAAGTCTCTGTTGAAGAAGTTCCATTAGATCCAGAGGATGTCTATGTAGAGGATGACAGCCAGTTTGAGGTTCAAGTAGATACTGAAGGGCCAAAAGAGGAAGTTCAATCAACTGAAAGTTCCAAGCCTAAGGGCATAACATCAGATAACATCAATGACATTTTCAAAAATCCTGATAGCCAATTTGTGGATTTGGATAAGTTGGAACCTAATTATGATGATGACTATTATAATGCAATCGCTGCAGGATCCGATTATGCCCAACCATCTGAAGATGACTTCAATCTGATATTTGCAAAACCGAAAAAACCTAAGGCAGAAGAAGTGCCTGAAGAAAGCAAAGCGGATGAGAAAGAGCCAGAAATTAAGGAAGAGAACCTTTTTGAGCCTAAATCAGCACAATCTGAACTTGGATTTTCATCAGGTCTTGATGTAAAGCAAACTAGAGATATGCCTGCTAAGGGTTTTGATAAACCAGTGGAAAAAGAAGATGCTCCTAAGAAACCTGTTGATAAAACAAGAGGTGGAGTGTTTGCTCGAGATGAAATAGAGAATGCCACTGTAGTCATCAGTGAAAATCTTGGTGAGATGGTAGGTATTGATGGAAAGATATATGGTCCTTTCCTTGAAAATGATGTAGTGATCTTGCCGAACATAACTGCTCAAATTCTTATTGAGAACAATAAGGCAAGTTTGGTCAAGCATTAATTCCATTAAATCATTTAAAAATTGCTTTTTTTATATAATTATTATATAATACAAAGATTTATATATAGATTATAATCATATATAATTAATGTATCTATAATAATATGATATTTTCTTATTTTAAAATATTTTTTTAATTATTAGATTCCAAGATTTACAATTTGTTAAATCTTTTTTTAAAGTTTTTAAACTTTTTAGTTTATTCTATCAATGATTTAGATTATTTGATGTAAAAATATTTTTTATAAGAATGTGTAGATGCTCTCATGCTCGTAGGAAACTGAAAAATGTTCTTATTAGTATGTTATAATTTATCCTCATGCTAAATGGAAACCTAAACAGTTCCAATTGGTCTGTTGTAATTATTTATTATATAATCTGTTAATTAAGTTCTAAAGTCTTTTAACAGAGAAAATTATTAAAGGTGAAGAAAATGAAAATGCCTAAAGAAAAAAGAACTTACTGTCCACATTGTAAGAAACACACTATGCACGAAGTTCACACTTCCAAAAAGAGAAAAGCTAGTGAGTTAAAATGGGGACAAAGACAATTCAGAAGAGTTACCGCAGGGTACAGAGGTTATCCAAGACCATTACCAGGTGGTAACAAGCCGGTTAAAAAATTAGATTTAAGATACAAATGTAAAGAATGTGGAAAATCCCACATCAGAAAATCTTTCAGAGTAGGAAAACCTGAATGGGTATCTAACTAGGTGATTTGTATGGCAAGTAATGGTAGAGGTAACTTTTTAAGAGTTAAATGTTTAGATTGTGATAACGAACAAATCATTTTCGATCGTGCAGCTTCTGATGTAAAATGTATCATCTGCGGTAAAACCATCGTTAAATCCCGTGGTGGAAAAGCTAAAATCATGGCTCACATCGATGAAGTTTTAGATTAAGCTTAAAATTATTAATAATTGTTTTTTAGTAGAAATTGCATTTTTGCGATTCCAATAATCAACAATTATTATGTGATCTTAGAATAAAGATAGGTGATTTTCAATTACTTATCTAAACTATTTTTATTTCGGTGTTTTAATTGGTAAGAAAAAGTCAAGAATGGCCAGATGAAGGAGAACTTATTGTAGGTACTGTCTACAAAGTTGTTAACTATGGTGCATTTGCTAACTTAGAAGAATACGCAGGTAAAGAAGCTTTTATTCATATTTCTGAAGTTTCTTCTGGTTGGGTAAAGAATATTCGAGATCATGTAAGAGAAAATCAAAAGATTGTTGCTCGTGTTTTAAGAGTTAATCCTAAAAAAGGTCATGTGGATGCTTCCTTAAAAAGAATTAGAGAAGACCAAAGGACTAAAAAGATCCAACAATGGAAAATTGAACAAAAAGCTGAAAAATTCTTAGAATTAGCTGCTAAATCTTTAGATAAAGACTTGGATACTGCTTATGATGAAGTGGGATATGAGCTTATGGATATCTTCGGTGATATCTATGGTGCATTTGAAAGTTCTGCTGAAGAAGGAGCAGAAACCCTTACTGAAGAAGGAATCAGCCAAGAATGGGCTGATGCCATAACTGAAGTTGCTGTTAAGAACATCCAACCACCTGAAGTTCACATCAGTGGATATGTAGACATTAAGAACTACAACCCAGATGGTGTAGAAGTTATTAAGAAAGCGCTTATGGCAGCAGAAGCTGAAAACATTGAAGTTCAATGTGTTGGAGCTCCTCGTTACAGAATTACTGTAACTTCTACTGATTATTTGGTTGCTGAAAAGCAATTGAAAGAAGCAGCTGAAAAAGCTATTGCTATTGTAGAGGAAGCAGACGGTAGCGGAGAATTCTTACGTGAAATTGAAAATTAATTAGTGAATCAGATGAAAATGAAAATGAAGAAGTGTCCTGTTTGCAATATTTACACACTTAAACCTCAATGTCCAAATTGTGGTGGAGATTTGAAAGTGATTTACCCACCTAAATTTTCTGTTGAGGACAAGTATGGCAAATATCGTAGGCAATTAAAGAAAGAGATGCTTAATAAGGAATAATAAAAGTTTTTAATTAGCAAGATATTGTTAGTTTAAAAACCATTATTCTATTTTTCTATTTTTTAGATTTTACGATTATTATATTATTTATTAAAATGTTCTATGGTGATATCATGAGAACAACTCAATTTAATGTATTAGAAGAAGTTAGTTTAAACAACCCAATATTTATTGAAGCACTTCCTGGAATCGGTCATGTAGGAAAATTAGCAATTGACCATGTAATTGATGAATTGGAAGCTACTAAATTTGTGGAAATCTATTCTCCATACTTCCCACCACAAGTTCTTGTTGGTGAAGGAGGAATCGTAGAGGATATGACAAATGAAATGTACTACTTGAAATCTGCAGGTGCAGATGAAAGGGATTTCATATTTTTAGTAGGTAATTGTCAAGCTTTAGCACCTGAAGGTCAATACGAACTCTGTGGTTCTGTCCTTGATTTCGTTGAATCAAAAGGGGCTAAAGAGTTTTATACTTTAGGTGGTCTTGCTACTGGTCAACCTATTGAAGGTACTGACGGCCGTGTTTTAGGTGCTGCTACTGATGAGGAAATTATTGAAGTACTCAAGGAAGCGGATGTTGAAATCAGATCTGCTGATGGCGGTATCGTTGGTGCTTCTGGTTTATTCTTAGGTTTAGGTAGACTCAGAGGAATGAAAGGAGCTTGCTTAATGGGTAAAACTCCTGGTTATTTCATTGATGCTGAAGCGGCTGAAGCTATTTTGCAAAAATTAGCTATTCTTGTAAAACTCGAAGTAAGTACTGAAGAGTTAGAAGCAAAAGCTGAAGAGATTCGTGAAATGATTTCCCAAGCTCAACAAATGGAGCAAGAAATGCTTCAAAGAGCAATGGGTCAACAAGCACCACAACAAGCTCAAGATGACCTTAGATACATAGGTTAATTGAACTCTAAAATTTTAACTTTAATAGCTATTTAGCTATTTTCTTTTTTTATTTTTAAATTATTCTTTTTTTCTATTTTTTTCAATCTTTTATTAATTTCTTTATTATTTTTGCATTTTTCTTAGTACTGTTTCATAATAATAAAACTATTTTTTAAATAATTTTTTATACTTTGTAAAATAGATATAATAAAGTATTATAATAATTAAAAGTTTATTTAAAAAACAAATAAACTAATTTTAATCATAAAAATTACAAAAATTAAATAAAAATTAAATAAAAATTAAATTAGATTTACATTTTATAATAATTAGGAATGATATTATGCTTCAAATTGCAGTTACAGGTAAACCGAATGTAGGAAAATCCTCATTTTTTAATTCAGCTACTGCATCTCAAGTGGAAATGGCTAATTATCCATTCACTACCATAGATGCAAATAAGGCTGTTGCTCATGTTATCAGTGAATGTCCGTGCAAGGAAATGAATGTCACTTGCAATCCACACAACTCCCAATGCATTGACGGAACAAGATTGATCCCTATAGAATTGATAGATGTTGCAGGACTTGTTCCAGGAGCTCATGAAGGAAAGGGGCTTGGAAACAAGTTCTTGGATGACTTGATGCAAGCTAAAGTTTTCATTCATGTAATTGATGCTTCAGGATCCACTGATGCAGAAGGAAACCCAGTTGATCCAGGTTCCCATGACCCATTGGAAGACATTGAGTTCTTAGAACATGAAATCGTCATGTGGATGTATGGAATCGTAAGCAAGAATTGGGTAAGGCTTATCCGTAAGGTTGAAGCCGAACACTTGGACTTTTCCAAAGTCATTTTCGAGCAATTATCAGGTACAGGTATCCTAATTGAAGATGTAATTGAAGCTTTAAGAACCGTTAATCCTAATTACGGCAAATGGGAAGATGAAGACTTGATAGAATTTGTACGCAATCTATTGAATATTGCAAAACCTTCCCTTGTAATTGCAAATAAGGCAGATTTGCCTGGAGCACGTGAAAACATTGAAAGAATGCAAGAGAAATATCCTCGTGTTATTCCAACATCTGCTGAATCCGAACTTGCACTTATGAATGCTACCAGAGCAGGTTTGATTTCATACATTTCAGGAGACAGCAGTTTTGAAATCATAGATGAAAGCAAATTGAATGCCAATCAAATCAAGGCATTGGAATATATCCAAACCAATATCCTTGATGTCTATGGCAGCACTGGTATTCAAAAGGCATTGAATACCGCAGTGTTTGACCTTTTAGACATGATTGTTGTCTATCCTGTTGGAGATGAGCATAAGCTTACAGACCAAAAAGGAAATGTGCTCCCAGATGCTTTCTTGGTTCCTAAAGGTTCAACTCCTCGCGAATTTGCATATATCATCCATACTGATATCGGTGATAAGTTCATGCATGCGGTAGATGCAAGAAAGAGCATGAGAATAGCAAGTGATTATGAACTCCAAGACAGAGATATTATCAAGATTGTAACACATTAAATGTACTTTGATAATTAAAACTATATTAAAACTATATTAAAGCTATATTAAATTATTTTATTATTTATTAGGTGAATAAAAATGATGCATCCACGTCCAAGTCCAATAGCTGCTTCCCTTTACACTTTAAGAGATTTAAATGCAGATGTAATTGTTATGCATGGGCCACATGGCTGTTGCTTTAGAACAGGAAGGCTCCTTGAAAGTGATGGTGTTAGAGTTGTTACAACAGCCATGGCTGAAAATGATTTTATATTAGGTGCTGGTGAAAAGCTTCAGGAAACCTTACAAGAGGCTTATGATACCTTCAATCCAAAATTGATGGGAATTGTAGGAACCTGTGCAAGTATGATCATTGGTGAAGACTTAAAGGAGCCAATTGAAAACCTTGGCCTTGATTGTGTTGTCTTGCCAGTGGAATCTCACGGTGGTTTCGGTGAAGGAGACAATACAGAAGGAGCTATTGCAGTTCTTAACGCTGCTGTTGAATATGGTGTAATTCCTCAAGAGGAAGCTGATCGTCAAAATGAAATGCTAAGGCTTGCCACACATGTTGAAAAGACTCGTGGAATGGCACAAGGAAAATACATCAAGCCTAACTTTGGCCACAGCAAGGAAAAGGTTGCAAGAATCATTGTAAAAGCAATCAAGGAAGGAAAGAATGTAGCATTTGTATTGAATGCTAAAAAGGAAACTTCCTATCTCTTTGCAGACATTCTAAATTGTGATTTCTCTAGATTATTTGATGATGATAATATAAATTCTAATAAGGACATCGAAAATCTTCATTTCATTGCCAACTTAGATGAAAACATTGGTCTTCCAAGAATCAGACAACATGCAGTAAATATTACCAAAGAATTGAATGATACTGGAATTGATATTGAATGCATCACTGGTGGATTAGATGAATATCCAATCACTCCAAGAAAGGCAGAAGAATATCTTAAAGAAATCAAGCCAGATTTAGTGATTGTTGCAGGTGTTCCTCATGCATTGTATGTAGAGGAGCTGGACTGTGAAACCGTTGCAGTTACAGACGGTCCAAGACTTGTTCAACCTCTTAACGAATTAGGTTACTCACATGTCATTGCTGAGTTAGATGCTCATTCTAAGACATTAGGTATAGATAGCATAGTAGATTCTGACTTTGGTATGATGATACGTTCAGTTATTGAATGGGAGCTTGAAGAAAATTAATATTTGTTTAATAAACTATCATTTTAATTAGTCATTATTTTAATTTAAATAATAGAATAATTTTTTCTAAAAATAGTTTAATATATTAAACCTAAATTTGTTTAAATTTAGTTTATATTTAGTTTATATTTAGTTTAAATTTAAATTTTTATATGGCATTTTTAATCTAATGAATAGTAGGTAATTTTATGATTACAGTTATTGATTATAAAAGTGGAAATCTCAGAAGCATTTCCAATAGTTTTAAAAAGATTGGTGCAGAAGCAATCATTACAGATGATCCATCTGAAATAGCTAATGCAAAGCATCTTGTTCTTCCAGGTGTAGGTGCTTTCGGAACTGCCATGGAAAACATTGAGCCTTATAAGGATGTGATTTTCGAGCATATTAATGATGGAAAGCCATTTTTAGGTATTTGCTTAGGACTTCAGGTTCTTTTATCCTCAAGTGAAGAATCTCCTGGAGTGAAAGGGCTTGATATTTTCAAAGGTCATGTTGCAAAGATTCCTGAAGGTAGAAAAATACCTCATATGGGGTGGAATCAAATCAAACAAACAAAGGATTGCCCTATTTTAGAAGGTGTCGACGGCAAGGACTTTTATTTTGTACACTCATATCATGCTGTGCTTGATGATAGTGAAAATCTGTCTGCAACAGCGGATTATGGATTTGATGTAACTGCTGCAGTATCAAAGGACAATGTATTTGCAACTCAATTCCACCCAGAAAAAAGTGGAGTTCCAGGATTGAAAATACTTAAGAATTTTGTTAATTTAGAATAATTTTATTATTCTATTCTTATCTATTTTTCATTTTACCTATTTTTCATTTTACATTTTTTTCAATTTAGCTATTTTTTAATAAATTATTTTCAATTTAGCTATTTTCAATTTATTCTTTTTTCATTTTTATAAAAAACTTTATTTACTATAAAATCTAAGTATTATTAAATTCATTTGGGGGTAAAAGATGGAATTAAAAAACTTGATAATAATTTCAATCATCACACTATTAATATGCGGATTTATTGTATCTGTTAGTGCTGATGATGATGCTGATGATGATAAATATATTGATGGTTTAAATGTGAGTTTTGATTTAGAACAATCTTTAAAAGATGCTAAATTAGAAAATAAGACTGTCATGGTTATTTTTGATCAAAAATCTTGTGTTTATTGTGATATTCTTAAAGAAAATACTCTAACAGATCCTAAAGTTCAGGATGCTATAAATGAAAAATATATTCCTACTATTGTGGATGTAAATAAAAATCCTATGATAGCAAGTAATTATAATGTGTATGGGACTCCAACTGTGGTATTTGTAACTGGAGATGAAGACTTTGTCTATCAAATCGATGGATATTTGGATGCAGAAGAATTCTTAGATGAACTTAATCAAATTGAATAATTTAATTTATTTTAATTTATTTTAATTTAGTTTATTTTATTTAATTATTTTAATTATTTTAATTTAATATGGTGATATTATGGAGATAATGCCGATTATTTCATTTTTCACAGGAGTAATTTCAATATTGTCTCCTTGTATCATACCTACCATACCAATAATTGTAGGTTTTAGTCTAAAAGCCAAATCAAAAGCGGAGATATTCTCTTTTCTTCTTGGATTATTTAGCATTTTCACTATTATCATATTTTTGACAGGGTTCTTTACAGCAATTCTTTACAAATATATCATTTATGTAAGGGTCATTGCTGCAGTTATCCTATTGATTATGGGAATATTGATGTTTTTTGATTATAATTTGCCATTTAAATCAATCAGTGCTAAAACAGGGGAAGGCATAGCAAATTCATTTATTTTAGGATTCTTGACTTCAATTGCTTGGGCAGATTGCTATAGTGCATACCTTATTTCTCTTATAACTTTGCTTGTAAGTTCAAACAGCCCATTATATGCAGTTGCAAATATACTTATTTACGTTTTAGGATTTGCATTGACTTTGCTTGCATTATGTTTGGCGATTTCAAGAATAGATTTCGAGAAATTGATTTCAAAGGCAAGCTACATTCCAAAGATATTCTCCATACTTATTATAATTGGAGCATTTTATTTATTTTATATTTCACTTCAAGTGTTTTTATGATTTATTTTTTCTTAATTTCTGTATTTTTTATTTAAACAGGTTATTTATTCTTATTTTTAGATATAG
>NZ_JAZNIB010000320.1:0-9083 GCF_045577275.1 Methanobrevibacter sp. | reverse complement strand
AAGAAAAATAGCATAAGTGAAAAATTGAAAAATTGAAAAATTGAAAAAAATAAAATATAAAAAAATTAGAACTAAAAAAAGTGAAAAAGTGATGGTGAAATTCAATCAATTAAATAAAAATAACGATTGATTAAAATAAATAGAAATAAATAATTATTCAAAATATCAAATGAATAATTAAAATAAATAAAGAATAGGGGATAATGAAAATTTTATTAACTGATGCCCTACATAAGACGAATGAAAATTATAAAATTAATTCATTATCTTCCATGACAACTTCACCATTTACTATGGTCATAGTTGCCTTTCCTTTGTATGGAAGTCCATCAAAAGGAGAATATTCTGCTTTTGTATAGAACTTTTCGATATCAAAGGTTCCTTCCTGTTTCAAATCAACAACAACTAAATCAGCATCAAATCCTTCTTTAACAAAACCTTTGTTGTTTAGGTTGAATCTTTTGGCAGCATTTTCAGAAAAGATCTTAGGAATCAATTTTAAATCAAGATTAGACCTGTTTACTTCAGTCAACAACAATGATAGAACGGTTTCTAAAGATGGGATACCTGGACTTGAATCCCAAACTCCTTTGCTTTTCTCCTCTAAACTATGAGGTGCATGATCAGTTCCAATGATTGAATTTTCATTCAAATCATTGATTGTGATGTTTTTGCCCCTTTCTCTTAAAGGGGGATTGGTTTTAATCAATGTTCCAAATTCATTGAATGCAGTATTGTCATATAATAAGTGATGAGGTGTGAACTCAAAACTGACATTATTGGCAATGGCTAAGTTCATTGCATTTTTAGTGCTTAAGTGACAAATGTGCAAATCAACACCATATTTTTTAGAAAGTTCAATGGCTTGTGCAACAGACTCATCTTCAGATTCTGCGGGTCTGCCATAACTGTATGCAATAGCATCAGTTTCCTCTTCCAAATTCTTGGTAGACTCCAAGACAATATCCCTTTTTTCACAATGTGTGGTTACGATTGTTTTATTGCTTAAATTAGAAATGTCATGGAAAATCTTATCCAAGTCCTCATCATTTTCCAAATCCATAAAGACTTTAAAGGACATCGGATTCAATTCAAGAATCCTTTCCATTTCATCAGGGGTGGAATATCCTGCATGAAGTCCAAAATTAACTACAGATTTGGATTCTGCAATCTTTTGCTTTTCTTTAAATGCATCATATGTATTGGTTTTCGGAACAGTATTCGGCATATCCATAACAAATGTGAATCCCCCATTTGCTGCAGCCATGGAACCTGTCCTAAAATCTTCCTTATATGTCAATCCAGGATCTCTGAAGTGTACATGAGGATCAATAAGACCAGGCAATACAATTTGCCCTTTAAGGTCTATCTCCTTTTCACCTTCAATTGCAGATTTTGAAATTTTTGCTATCTTGCCATCTTCAATAGCTAAATACACTTCAGCCGGATAATCCAATAATTTAAGATTTTTTAAAACTAAATCGAACATAAAACCACTTCAAATAATGCAATATTTTAAGATTAAAATAATTTTCTATAATGATAAAAATTTTTCTTAAAGAAACATTAAGTTTATAACTAATTTAATATTTAATTTAATGTTTAATAAATTTGATTAAAAATGAAATAAAAATCTTTGAAAAAATAGTAAAGAACATTAAAATCAGTGATTTTTAGAAAAATAGTTTGATAAATTATTTAAAAAAAGTTAAAATAAATAAAAAAAGGCACTTAACCCCAATTGTTAAGTGCCTTATACCTGAATTCAGGTTTGATTTTGTTTTGTGTTTAGAACCTACCTATTTTAAGGTAAGGGATTCAGGAGTACATTTCTCGAGACATTGTTCACAGAGAGTACAGAATCCAGCAATAGGTAAGTTAACTTTGTATGCTTTGTGTAACATATCATATGGACATGCGTCAATACATTCTCCACATTCGTCACATTTGGATGGGTTGAAGATGATTCTATCTCTAGATACTACTTCACCATCAATTTCTTTGTCTACATAGTCTAAGATCAATGCGTCGTTAGGACATACGTTAGCACATGCACCACATCTTACACACATGGTGAAAGATTGTTCGCCCATATCTTTTTGACGGGAAGGTACTTCCATTCCTCTTTTGGTTACTACTTTTATAGCTTCAGTAGGACATTTTAAAGCACAACCACCATCAAAGAGACATTTTTCTTCGTCCCAACAGATACCTTCGCTAGCACTGAATTTGGATGCACCATATTCAACATCTAAGTCAATTGCATCAACAGGACATACATTTACACAAAGACCACATGCAGCACATGCTTGTGGAAGTTCTACAGTCAAGTCAGATTTAGGAGTGATGAAGCTTCCAGGACAAATGTCAACACAGGAATTACAACCGATACATGCTTCAGCGTCTAAAGTGAATGATTTCATGTTTTTAGTACGTTTAGCAGGGTTTGCATTTTCTGCGATGAAAATTGCATTCCATGGACAGGATTGTGAACATACTCCACATTGGATACATTTATCTTCATCTACTTCGATAGGTTCTCCGTAAGCAGATAAGGTGATTGCATCAACAGGACATTCAGCTACACATACGCCACATCCTTTACAATCATCAATGTATACACGGCCTTCTGGTTCAATAACTCTGCTTGCAGGTTCTTTTACTCCAGGAACTCCGATTACGTCTACAGGACAAATGTCAACACATTTTTGACACATTACACAGAATCCTTTAAGGAGTTGAGAATCTTCTGCATCTAATTTAAGAGTTTTGGAAGGACATGCGTCTACACAATCTCCACATTCATCACATTTGGTTTTGTTAAAGATTAATCTAACTTGAGTGTTTCCTTCTTCATCAATAGCTATGTCTTCTACTTGTAAAGCACCGTTAGGACAGACTTCTGCACATTTAGGTTCTTCGTTACAAGTATCACAGTAAACGATGTGATCGCCTACTTCAATAGCTGCTGTAGGACAAACGCCTTCACATGCTCCACATTTAATACAGCTATTTTCATTGAATACTATCATTTTAACACTCCAAAGTTAGATTTTTTGAATCATATTTCCTTCACTGTCATATACTTCTACAGTAGCTAATCTCATTTGGCTATCCATAGTGTGGGTAGCACAAGATAAACATGGGTCGTGAGCTCTGATAACCATTTCCATTAAGTTGAAGATGGAGTCATCTACTTCTACACCAGGTTTGATGTAGTCTTTAGCTACTTGTTGAATACCCATTTCCATTGCAGGGTTGTTTTGGATAGTTGCTACAATGATGTTTGCTTGGGTGATTAAACCTTCATCATCAGTTGTGTAGTGGTGGATTAAAGTACCACGAGCAGCTTCTACAATACCTGCACCTTCACCAGCAGTTCTTTCTAATGCTTCTGGGAATTTGTCACCGGATAAGTCTTGTTCTAATGCGTCTACAGCCATTTCAGCAGAAGCTAATAATTCGATTAATCTTGCCCAGTGGAATAATAATGGGTATTGTGCGTAACCGAATCTTTCTCTGAAGTCTTCTAAAGCACCTTGTGCTAAAGGAGCTGCATCAGGCATTTTGTCACAAACGTTAATACGGGATAATGGTGCTACTCTGTAAATACCTTCTGGGTATCCTAATTCCTTAATGTAAGGGAATTTTAACCAGGAGTAAGGTTTTACGTGTTCAGCAACAATATCTTTGTATTCAAGGTTGTTATATTCAGTGTAAATAGAACCATCTTTGTCTTTTATTCTGACTTTACCGTTGTATACATCCCAGTCACCATCTTTGGTTACGAGACCACAGTGACGGGTGTCACCGAAGTATCCTAAGGTTTTGACTAAGTCAATTTTTTCTTCTAAGATAGGTACTGCTAATTCAATGGTTGCTTGTGCTAATTCTACGTTTTCTTTAGCTTTTGCTAATAAGTCAGCTTGAGTTTCTTCATCTAATTCAGTGGAAATACCACCAGGAGTAGAGGAAGTTGGGTGAATTGGACGACCACCAGTTGCGGATACAATATCTAAACCGTTTCTTCTGATTTTAATAGCTTGTAAAGCAACTTCAGGCATATCTTGGATAATTTGGAAAACGTTTCTTGTTTTTCTGGTTCCGTTAGGGATGACTAAATCTGGTGCTGCTAAGAAGTAGAAGTGGAGAGCGTGAGAGTGCATGTAAGATCCCCAGTTCATTAATTCTCTCATTTTGTAAGCAGCAGGTAAGATTTCGTCATCGTCAAATCCATAGATTTGGTCAACAGCTTTAGCAGCTGCTAAGTGGTGTTGTACATCACAAATACCACAGATTCTAGGTACAATACGAGGTACTTCCTCAGCTGGACGTCCTTGTAAGAATTTTTCGAATCCTCTAAATTCCATAACATGTAATCTAGTGTCTTCTACATTTCCTGCTTCGTCAAGGTGTACAGTAATTTTTGCGTGACCTTCAATACGAGTTACAGGTTCCATAGTAAGTTTTACCATATTATTTTCCTCCTTTTTGCATTTTAGCAGGGACTAAAGCAGCTGGTAAAGTGTAAGTGTAGAAAGTACCTACAATATCATCTAATTGGTCAGCTACTTGTTCAGGGTCTACGGTTTTATCTTCGTTAATACCGTAGTCAGATGCAATCGCAGAAATCATTTTTGCACCTGCATCGTTTACTTTAGCAGTAGGTCCGTAACATCCTCTACATGGGATAGCAATACTTGGGCATTGTGCACCACATAAGGATACAGTTGCAGGTCCCATACATACTAAACCTTGAGCAATTAAACATAAGTCATCTTCTGGTTTACCAACTTCAAATTGTCTTTTAATGAAGTCCATAGCGAGTCCAGCAGGTGGTTTTTCTCTAGGACATACTTCACAGAGGTTTGTGGTTGGTAATTCAATAGTTCCTCCGTTTAATAAGGTAAGAATAGCTTCAGCTACTACGTCAGATTTTGGAGGGCAACCAGGGATCATTAAGTCTACTTGAATTGCTTCACCTAATGGTCTTACTCTGCTTTCTAAGGTTGGTACATCTTCGTTAGGAATAATTCCTTCTGGGTTTACAGTACTGCAGGAGTTGATGTAACCTTCAGTAGTTAATTCTTCTACAGTGTGTAAGTTACCGAGACCAGGAATACCACCATAAGCTGCACAAGTACCATATGCAATAACGAGGCCAGCTTTTTCTCTTAACATTTCTGCTAATTCTCTGTTTTCTTCGTTTCTAATTCCACCTTCTACAATAAGTACATCTAATTCAGGTACTTCATCGTATTTAGTATCACATAATACTGGTGAGAATTCGAATTGTGCTAATTCTAAAACATCTAATAAAGATTCGTGAAAGTCCGCAATGGATAAGTGACAACCAGAGCATCCTCCGAGCCACATAGTTCCTACTTTAGCTTTATCTGCCATAAATAATCCTCCAGTTAAATTTATCCTTCAGCATCTAATTGTGCTTTTAATGGGGAAGGTCCTAAATCTTTAATTCTGTTTACCATCATTTTTACAGAACTAGCGAATTTTTCTCCTTCAGAAGCAGAAATCCAGTCGTGGTGGACTCTTTCTCTTCCGATTCCCATATCTTCGACTAATTTATAAACTAATCTCATTCTTCTGTCAAGTTTATAGTTACCTGCATCGTAGTGGCAGTCACCCATGTGGCATCCTGCTACGAATACACCATCAGCACCGTCTCTGAATGCTTTCAAAATAAACTGAGGGTCAATTCTTCCAGAACACATTACTCTTATAACACGAATGTTAGGTGGGTATTGCATTCTTGCAGTACCTGCAGTATCTGCTCCACCATAGGAACACCAGTTACAACAAAACATTACAATTTTTACATCATCAGACATAGAGTTTATCCTCCTCTATTAAAATATTTAGTTTATAGTCCTAAATTAAAATCTTATCTTTTAATTAAGACTCAATCCAACTATTTCAATCCAATAAGCATTAAACTGCATTACCAAATCAAAAATAATGCAATTCAATTATTTAATATCCGATTGAAAAAATATTAAACTTTATTAAAATTGAAATAATTGAGATACTCAACCTAAATAGTTTTCACTATTTTTAATCTATAAAGATCCAAATCAAAAATCTTAATAGATTACCTTCTTGAATCCAAATCAAAATTCAAGAATTCCCGTTTAACCTTAAAAATCCAAATCAAAAATTTTTAAAGTTAATAGATTTCAATCTAATTTCTTTTTTAAAAAAGTTTTTCAAATCTATATTAAAGTATGTTAAGGCATACCTTAATCTCAAATCATCGTACGCTAATGAGCTAGCTCAGCTTAACATTAATGTACTGATTATATATTATATTAAAGATTAAATATAAAGGTTACTTGGAAACGAAAGACACAAGATTTATATACTATAATACTTTTTTAAAAAAAGATATTACAAAGGCAAAAATTTAATTTCAATTTATACGAAATATTATTGAAAAATAACCATTTTTACCAACAAAAAATAAAAAATAACTAATCAATTTTACTTGATTATCAAATAAAGAATTTAAATAAAAATATGTTAAGTTTTAAACAATTAAAACAATTTTTATTATCAAGAATAAAATTTAAAAAAATGGCTAAAAATTAAGGAATACCTAAATAAAAGAATTTGCTTAAATTTAGGAAAATAAAAATTTTTAAAAAAATTATAAAAATAATAAAAAATTTATAAAAATCTAAATTTAAAAAAAATTAAAAAATCTGAAGTTATAAAAAAAGAAAATAGTCAAGAGCAATTACTCCCAACTAATGAAAATATTTCCAAACTTTTAAAAAAAGTTTGATCAAAATATTTTTTTGTTTTGTTTACCAACCCATGAAAATATTTTGGTCAAGGTTTTGCGCCCCGAAGGGGCGGAAAAGCTTGGCTGAGTTACATACCGTCCAAACTCATATCGATCATTCTTTGAGTTTCAGCAGCCAATTCATCAGGAAGTCCAGTGATGTCCATGCTTAAGAATCCTCTGACAATCATGGAAGCCGCTTCCTCTTCAGTCAATCCTCTTGAAGTCAAGTAATAAATCTCTTCCTCATCGATTTGGCCAACTGCTGCTTCGTGAGACATTTCAAGGTTTGCTGCATTTGCCTCAAGTTCAGGGACAGCATAGATTGATGAATTGTCATCCAATACCAATCCATGACATTCCAAGTGTCCTTTAACATTTGGAACATTTCCAGATAAGTGACCTCTTGAGTAGATTTTGGATTCGTCATTTGCAACAGCACGGGAAATGATTTCCGCACTTGTATTAGATGCATTTAAAAGAGCTCTTGAACCTACATCAATAATGGAATCCTTTACACCACTTTGAATACTTTGGAACAATGCCCTTGCATTTTCACCATTACAATTGGTTGTAGGATAAGATTGAATGGATCTTACAGGACTAGTTAAGATATAATTGTTGATGTAAGTTGTATCCCTTTCCTGAATAATACCAGTTCTAGGACGTACTTCCACTTGTTCAGCCCAATTATGAACCATAGTAAAAGTTATTTTTCCACCTGGCTTAATGTACATTTCAGATACCCCTACGTGAAGTGCAGAGGATACATCTTCACCAGTTGCACAACCGGTAATCAAGTGCAATTCTGAATTTTCTTCTGCAATGATTATATTATGAGCGGTTTGCATAACATCTTGATCTGCAATGAACATACATGCCTGTACAGGGAAAACCTCTTTGGTTCCAGGTAATGATCTGATAAAGTAACCGCTGACGAAGTCTTCTTCAGCTTCACGAAGTGCAGTTTGAGCAGTATATTTATCTGCATCAGGCTTAACTGCTTTCCACATATAATCCTTTAACCAGGAATGTTTTTCCAATGCAATTTGAGTATTCATGATTTCAATGGAATCTGAGATTGAATGGGAGAAAACATTGGATTGGTCCATTTGCAAGAAAGAACCTGATCTTTCTTCTGACTCAGTGTCAACACCTACTTTAAGCAAGGTTCTTTTAGTCTTCTTGTCAACATCATTGATATCATCCAATACATCGAAAGCATTTATCTCTTCTTTTGAGAAGTTTTCTATGACAATATCAGTACCTAAAGCCGCTTTTTTATCCTTAGCCTTTTCAGCATCATGAGTTACATTCCGCACAACCAACACATCCATTAAATCCTTCTTTTCTAATGTCTTCTAAAATTTCATCAGGGTCCCCAGAACAAGCGATTAAACCATGCATCAATACATGAGCCTTATCTGCTTTAACAAAGTTTAAGATATAACCTAAGTGAGTGATAAGCAAACCAGCCCTTTTTCTTTGTCCAGGCTTTTTGTCTTTGTCAAGCAAAACATTTAACTGTCCAGCAAGCAATTCCACATTTTCAATATCCACACCGGAATCTGGCTCATCAAACATGGTGAAAAGTGGTTCCTGTGCTAACAATTGGAGAATTTCAGATCTTTTAACTTCTCCACCAGAAAATCCTCTATTTACATCCCTATCTAAGAATTCCTCACTGAATTTAAGTTTTTCTGCAAGTTCTTTCATTCTTGGATTCAACTCTTCATCAGGGTCTTGCTTGGATTCAAGTTTCAATAAATCTCTTACGCTTACACCACGAATAGCTGGAGGGTTTTGGAAACTTACTCCAAGGCCTTTTTGAACTCTTTCAGTAGTGGTTAAGTCAGTAATATCCTCTCCATTGAATATGATAGAACCTTCTACAACATCATATTTTGGGAATCCCAAGATGGTTAAGAATAATGTGCTTTTGCCCGCACCATTCGGACCTAAAAGCACATGGGTTTCCCCTTCTCTAATAGCAAGGTTTACGCCATTTAAAACACGTTTACCTTCTACTTCAACAACTAAGTCTTTTACTTCGAGTAACATCATATCAAATCCTTATTGATTTAATTACTAAGATAAATTTCAATTAAAAATAAAAAGTAGTATTAATCCATCATAACAATAGTTATAACGGCATTATATAACAACCTTATATAACAATATTATATTTATTTTATCATATAAAAACATTACATTTTAAATTAAAATTCCTTTATAAATAAAGTAAAATTTGAAAAAATAGACTAAGTAAAAATAGTTCAGA
>NZ_JAZNIB010000319.1:0-12782 GCF_045577275.1 Methanobrevibacter sp. | reverse complement strand
AGTAAACTTTATATACTATAAAGTATAAAATATCTTTAAGGGTTCATTCTCTTTATTTTTAATCTTAGCTAGTATTTTTAAACACAATATGAATAAGAAAAGAGATGAATTCTCTTTTCTTTTCTCCCCATTTTATTTTTTTACTATTTTTCCACTTTTATTTAGCTATTTTTTCATTTTTATTTAGTCATTTATCTTAAGTATTATTTTTATAGAAATATTTATATAATTCGTAATACAATAATAATTTAGGTATGCCTAATTACTTAAATAAATGAAATACAATCTTATTTTTTATAGATATACATTTATATATAGGTAAAGGGTAAAATAGTTTTAATTAATGATTATTTTTAAAAAATAATCCTTTAAAATAAGGTTTTTAAAATTTTTGGAAAGATAAAATGGCTAATGATATAGACTCTAAGAATGACTCTAATGCTCAAAACGATAATCCCTATTATAAAAATGTTTTATTGATTGGAAGTCCTAATGTAGGAAAAAGCTTAACATTTAATAAATTAACAGGTATGACAGCTATGGTTTCCAATTATCCTGGAACCACTGTAGATATCGATGAGGGTAATTTTACATATGAAGAGAAGACTGTTCATTTGACAGACCCTCCAGGGCTTTATGATTTAAACACAATCACCGAAGAGGAAAGGGTAGCAAAATTATTGGTATTGGATGAAAGATTTGACTTGATGGTTCATGTTGTGGATGCTAAGAACATAGAAAAATCCATAGACCTTACTTTGCAGTTGATCGATGCAGGAAAAGAAGTGATTTTAGTTTTAAACATGATGGATGAACTTGAGGCTATGGGTGCATCTGTAGATGCAAAAGGATTGTCCTCTGAACTTGGTATTCCTGTTGTTTTAACTGCTGCAGCAGAAAATAGAGGATTGGAAGAGTTAAAGTATACCATCATAAATTATGATTCAATTGAAAATGAAATTTTAAAGGAATCCAAAACATTATTGGATGTCGATTATGGAAGATCCATTGAAATAGCCATTTCTGAAATCAAAAATAAGATAACTGAAAATTATGCGGTTTCCAAAAGATATTTGGCAGTTTCATTGCTTGAAGGAGACGAGGACAGCGAAAATCTGATGAAGGAAAAGGAAGATTATTCCAGCTTGTCTCAAATTATTCAAAAGCAAAGAGATAAATTTGATGATCCTGTCAAGTATTTAACAAAGCTTAGACTTGCTGATTATGCTAAATACATCAAATCAACTTACACAACAATAGATAGTGTAAATGTTCAAGACAAGGATAGTTTAGGTGAAAAGATAAGCAGAATAATGATTCATCCAATCTATGGATTAATCATCCTTGCTTGTGTATTGTATTTTGGTCTTTATTTGATTGTAGGGGTTCTAGGAGCAGGAATCCTTGTAGACTTTTTGGAAAATACAATTTTCGGCCAATACATAAACCCTGCAGTGACCTCTGTGGTAGTTCAATATATTCCATGGGTGCCGATTCAAAACCTCTTTGTAGGTGAATATGGTATAGTAACTTTAGGTTTGACCTATGGATTTGGTATTATTCTACCTATTGTATCCCTTTTCTTCATTGTATTTTCAATACTTGAAGACAGTGGATACCTCCCAAGGCTTGCTTTGCTTGTTGATAATGGATTTAAGAGGATAGGATTAAGTGGAAGAAGCGTTATTCCATTTGTTCTTGCAGTGGGATGTGGAAGTATGGCTGCAATGGTTACAAGGACATTGGAAACAAGAAGGGAACGTAATATTGCCACAATGCTTATGGCTTTGACCATTCCTTGTTCTGCACAACTTGGGGTTATCATGGCCCTTTTATCCCAGCATCCAAAGTCCATTTGGATTTGGCTTGCAGTGATTGTGCTCAACTTTGTTGTTCTCGGATATCTTGCTAAAAGGTTTGTTCCAGGTGCACAGCCAAGTTTCTTTATGGAATTGCCTCCTTTAAGATGGCCTAAGTTATCACATATCGCTAAAAAGACTTGGACACGTCTAGTGATGTATATTAAGGAATTGATTCCAATCTTCATTTTAATCAGTGTAATCATTTGGGCACTTGACTTATGCGGCATTTTCCAATGGATCATTGCTTGCATAAGCCCTATAGTCAATGCAATTGGTCTTCCAACATCAACAAGTTCATCCTTTGTGCTTGGATTCTTCAGAAGGGACTTTGGTGCAGCAGGACTTATGGCAATCCAAACTCAATTGACTGGAGTTCAATTGCTCGTTGCATCTATAACTTTAACATTGTTCTTGCCATGTGTGGCTCAATTGATGATTATGATTAAGGAAAGAGGAGCAAAATTAGCTGGTTTAATTGCTCTTATGAGCATAGTTCTTGCATTTACTATGGGATTCATTGTTAACTTGTTATTGGCCACTTTTAATGTGGTCTTATAGATAGATAAATAATAGATAGAGGCTTGCTATGGTTGAAGAGGATATTAAAAATCAAATTGTCAAATGTGAATTTTGCGGATTCACATTTCAAAAATGTGATGGAATCAGCTGCGATTCATGCCCTATCAATTGCAAGACAGTCAAATGTCCTAATTGCGGCTATGAAATCCTGCCAGAATCCAAATCATATAAATTTATGGAAGATAGTGTAAAGAAGATTAAAAATAGGATTTTTAAATGAATAATTAATAAACATCTGGTAAACATCATTATTTTATTAATTAATAATTATTTATTTTTTATTTATTTCAAGGATTGGAGTGTTAAAAATGGAAAAAAGTGAAATTGAACATTATTTGCGAGACATTTGGGTTAGAGAGTTTGAAAAGGAAGAAAAAATGGTTGTGGATGAATTCAATTCTGAGGATATTGAATTATTGGCTAAAAAGGAATACATCACAACAGATGATGGCTTTGTCAAATTAACTGAAACCGGAGAACGCTTGGGAAGATCTTTGGTTAGAAAGCATAGGATTGCTGAAAAGGTTGTAGCTGACTTATTTTTAGCAGATATGAATGAAATGGAAGAATTGGCAGACCAAATTGAGCATGTTATGAGTGAAGAGGTGGAAGAAAATATATGCAGAATATTGGGAAATCCAGAAAACTGCCCTCATAACAATCCTATTCCTAAAGGAAACTCCAGTGATGGTACAAATAATGGTTTGAATAATGAATTTTCAGTTCCTTTGGTATCATGTCACAGCGGTGAGTCCGGTGAAGTTTCATACATTAAAACTGAAGACGCTCGTAAATTAAGAAAAATCATGAATTTAGGACTTATTCCAGGTTCTAGAATTTGCTTGATTCAAAAATTCCCAAATTATGTATTCCAATTGGGAAACACTCAACTGGCTGTAGATAAGGAATTGGCTAACGAAATATTTATTAAATTAGATGAATAAGTTATTATTATATTGAAATCAATCTTAATTTGGTGAAAATAATGTTAGAAATTATTCCTGTTTTAGATTTAATGAACTCTGTTGCCGTATCTGGTAAAAGTGGCAATAGAGACACTTACACTCCCCTTCAAACAATTTACGCATCTTCATCTGATCCAGTGGAAATAGCGAATTCATTAAAGAGAGCCAATGCAAATGAAATGTATATAGCTGACTTGGATTTGATTGAAAGAAATGGAAATCATAACATCTACAAAATAAAGGAAGTCAATACTATATTGCCTGTCATTGTAGATGTAGGCGTGGATAATTTGGAAACCTTTGAATTCATGTTGGATTTTGCCTATAAAATCATTGTAGCTACTGAAACACTCGAATCAATTGAAGAACTTGAAAAGATCTTTGAAAAGTATCCTAAGGAAAGAATCATTGTTAGTGTGGATGTCAAAGACAACGAACTATATACAAAGCATATGGATTTGGATTTGGAAGGATTCAAGGAAGTCTTAAGAAAAATAGATCCAAATGAAATCATTTTGCTTGACATTTCATCAGTGGGAACAGAAGCAGGATTCAATAAGGATTTGTTGGATAAATTTGATGAATTTAAGGATAAGATTATCTTAGGTGGTGGAATCACTAAGGATGAAATCCCATTAATCGAGGGTTTGGGAATTAAAAAAGCCTTAGTAGGTACCGCTTTGCATAAAGGTGAAATAAGCATTAACAGTTTCTAAGTTTTTGCTTAAATTTAAATATAAAGTAAAATAAACTATTATTAGTTAAAATATAAATTAAAATTATATTAGTGATAAAATGGCAAATGGATTTATTATTATATTTTCACATATTTTACCTTTAATAATTGGATTTTTCAGTATTCTATTAATCATCAATGGAATAATGGATGAAGAGAAGCATATTTCTATTATAGGAATTGTTCTGTTTCTACTTGCATCTATAGGTCCATTTTTAATCTTACCTTTATTTGTATAAGGTAATTCTTTTCATTTTTTTACTCTTTTTACTCTTTTTAATCTTTTTTATTTTGTTATTTATCTTTTTTTATTACTTTTTCTCAAAATTTCATATATTTTGTAATAACATATCATAATATCATGATATGAAAACATTTAAATATATTAACTTACTTAGTATATTTATAGAAAAGGTGTTCTAAATGCAAAGTCAAAATTCACAAAATAATAAAAAAAATCAAGATGATGTATGTGAAGTATATCATCCTCATGAAGATTCAATTGAAAGAGTTAAAAAGTATATTTTGGCTGAAGATGAATATTCTGAGCTTTCAGAATTCTTTAAGATATTTGGAAATCCAACAAGGCTAAAAATAATTTCATTATTGACCTATGAGGATTTATGTGTATGTGATATCTGTGAAGCATTAGGTTTAAATCAAAATGCTGTTTCCAATCAATTGAGAATATTGCGTGCACACAATATCGTCAAATATGAAAAAGAAGGAAAGCAGGCAAGATATTCATTAACTGACCTTCATGTAGAAATGATTTATAAGATGGGTTTGGAACACTTGAATGAATAATTTAAAAGTTTGGATATTCTTCAATCAAATTATTTAATTTTATTTACTTATTAAGGTGTCAATATGGTAGAAAATAGATGTTATGATCCTGATTGTAATGAAGAGGAATGTTTCAATCCTGAACATTACAATTATATATGTTTTGATCCTAACTGTAATGATGAAAAATGTACTAATGAAGAACATTATAATAAGCAGTTATTAAGGGATTATCAAAAAAGTACAGATTTAACTGTATTTGATCATAGAGAAGAAATAGATTATGATGAAGATGTTGATATAAACATTTGTGCTTGCCCAGATTGTGCAGATGACGATGATCATGACCATGATCACGACCATGACCATGACCACAGTCATGACCATCACCATCATGACCATGATCACGACCACGACCATGACCACGGACATGAGCATCACGACCATGACCATGAGCATGATCACGAGCATGACCATCATCATGAGCATGAGCATCATGACCATCATCATGAGCATGAGCATCATGACCATAATCATGAAGTTGAACATAAGGAAGATTCTTGTGGATGTGGTTGCGACGATGATGACTGCCACGATGAAGAAGAGCATTCTCATGAACATGAGCATCATGACCATGATCACGAGCATGAGCATTCCCATGAGGTGGAGCATAGTCATGACCATCACCATCATGAGCATGAGCATCATGATCATGGACACAGTCATGACCATCACCATCATGACGATGATGATATCTCATTATGTGCATGCCCTGATTGTGCAGATGATGATGACCATGGACACGGACATGACCATGGGCATGACCATGGACATGGAGAGCTTCTTGCAGAAGGTAAACCGCTTATCTACAATAGACCAATTCAAATAATGGTTTCAAGCGGTATACTATTTATAACAGGTCATATACTAGAATGGTTATCATTCAACATGACTATTGTAACAATCATTTACATGCTTGCCGCTCTAATTGCAGGTTATGAAATAGCTGTTCTTGCTTATAAGTCTCTTGTTAAACGTCATACTATAGGACCAGCACTTCTTGTAGTAATCGCTTGTATCGCTTCATTCATCATAGGTCATGGTGAAGAGGGTGCAGCTGTAGCTTTACTGTACTACATAGCTGAATTCCTGGAAGACTTGGCTGAATACAGAGCTAATCGTTCCATTAAGTCATTAGTTGAATTGGCTCCTGAAACTGCAAGAGTTAAAGTTGACGGTGGAGAGGAAGTCCGTAATGTAGATGAAGTAAAAATTGGTGAAATCGTTGTTATAAGACCTGGAGATAAAGTTCCTTTAGATGGAAACGTCATATCAGGTGTTTCTTCCATAAATCAAGCATCCATTACTGGTGAAAGCCTTCCTGTCACTAAGTCTGTGGGAGATGAGGTCTTCTCAGGTACTGTGAATGAAGATGGATATTTGGAAGTTGTAGTAACCAAAGAAGCTAAGGATTCTGTAATCTCCAAAATCGTAACTCTTGTTAAAAGGTCTCAATTAAACAGATCCACAACAGAAACATTGGTGGAACGTATTTCCAAGTATTACACTCCATTAATGATTGTCATTTCAGCATGTGTAGCATTCATACCTCCACTCTTCTTTGGTCAAAATTGGGTGGATTGGGTTTATAAGGCACTTTCAATCATGGTAATTTCATGCCCATGTGCATTCTTAATCTCCACTCCAATCGGTATGGTGTCCGCTATCACTTCTGCAACTAAAAAAGGAGTGCTTATCAAGGGAAGTACCTATGTTGAGGAAATGCGTAATGTCAAAGCTGTAATCTTTGATAAGACCGGTACCTTGACAGAAGGAAAACTTGAATTGAGCGACATCAATGTATTGAATGACAATTATACCGAAGAGGAAATTGTCAGAATTGCTGCTTCATTGGAAAACAATTCTTCTCACCCTATAGCAAATGCAATCGTTAATCACGCCACATCAAATGAAATAGAGTTTGAAGAGATTGAGGACTTTAAGAATGTTCCTGGAAAAGGTATTATAGCAAATGTTGAAGGAAAACAATACTATGCTGCAAACGAGTCTTTAATTGAAGGCAGTGAGTTCAACATTTCCCAAGAGGAAATCAATCAATTCTCTGCAGAAGGTAAAACAGTCATCTTCATTGGTGATGAGGAAGGAGTAATTGCAAGCCTAACCGTTGTTGACAAGATCCGTGAAAATGCTCCGGATGTAATCAAAGACCTTAAGGAACAAGGCGTAAAAACCATCATGCTTACCGGTGATAATAAGATCGCTGCAAATAAGGTGGCTAATGAGATAGGTCTTGATTATGTTTATTCCAATCTTTTGCCTGAAGACAAGCTAAACCTACTTGATACCATCAGAAACAAGTTTGGTGATGTGGCTATGGTTGGTGACGGAATCAACGATGCACCTGCATTGGCACGTGCAAACATTGGAATTGCAATGGGTGCGGCAGGTTCAGATGTTGCAATTGAAACCGCTGATGTGGCTCTAATGCAGGATGACATTAGCAAGTTGCCTTACCTATTCAGTTTAAGCCAAAAGACAATGAATATAATTAAACAAAACATTTCACTATCCATTTTCGTAAAGGCTCTCTTTGTAATCCTTGCAATATTAGGTTTAATTACTTTGATGATGTCTGTTGGTATAGGTGACTTGGGATTAACTTTAGTAGTTATATTAAATTCATTCAGAATTGCTAGAGTTAAAGATCCATTATTCTAGAAAAATCTTGGTTAAGTTCAAGACTTAACCTATTTCATTTTTTTATATTTTTTTATTTTTTTTTATTTTTAAAATAGTATGCTATTTTTTTTATTTTTTTTTTTCAGCTGATTAAATTTGTTCAACATCATTTTCCAATTTTTTAACAACTTTTGCAGGAACTCCAAGTGCAATGGAATTGTCAGGAATATCTTTGCTGACCACTGCTCCAGCGCCAATAACCACATTATTTCCAATGCTTACACCTGGAAGAATTGTCACGTTGGCACCTATCCATACGTCATTTCCAATTCTAATTTCAGATGCTTGCGCTAAGTGTTCACGTCTTTTTTTAGGGGATAATGGGTGGCCAACAGTTGTTATGTAGTATTTGGGCCAATCATTACATTATCTCCAATGTATACTTCTTTGATGTCAAGTATTGTCAAATTGAAGTTTCCAGTAAAATTGTTGCCAATGAAAATGTTTTTACCGTTATCAAAGCAGAATCGCTTAGCAATCCATACTTTTTCACCTACTGATCCTAAAATTTTGGATAGTACTTCATGCTGTTTGTCCAAATCATCTTCTGGAAGTGAATTATATAAGTTCGCATTTTCGAGGGCATTCAATTTCATCATTGTAATGTCATCATCGTCGTAACAATATTCCATTCCAGCTAGCATTTTTTCAATTTCTTTCATACTTAAACATATATGGATTTAAATTAAAAAGTTTTTTCTAAACTAATTAAAGTTTCACTTTTTTAATTTAAAATAGTTTAAAAAATTTATTTAAAAAAAGTAATTAATAATAGTGAAAATTTGATTTTAAATGATTTAAAAAATTTATTTAAAAAAAGTAATTAATAATAGTGAAAATTTGATTTTAAATGATTTAAAAGATTTATTTAAAAAAAGTAATTAATAATAGTGAAAATCATTCCACTATTATTTTATTTATAATTTTTTTTTTAATTTTTGAATTTATATCTGAATTCTAAAGTTTTTGCATGTCATTATTGTTTAAGTTCTGGAACGGTATTCTCCATGAACATGCCTAATAACTCTTTCAAGAATTCACTTAAATCAATACCATTCTCATTGAACATATCTAAAATGGCAGAAATATCCAATCCAGGTATATCAAGACTGGTTAACAATTCAGATATGTCAAGTTCATCTACATCAAAGCTGACTAGTAATCCAGACATGTCAAATTCTTCCCAGTCAAGATTGAACAAGTTCATTATAGCTGAAGCAATGGACTTGATGAATTCAGAATTAAATAGGATATCCATAATATCTGCCAAGCTGATTGCAGACAAGTCATAACCTGACAAGTCAATGCCTAAAGCAGATAAGTCCATTTCTGTTGAATCGATCAATCCAGATAAATCAAGCTCAATTGCACCTAAGCATGAATAATCGAAGTTTTCAAATATGCTAGCGAAATCAAGGTCTATATTATTGATCAATTCTTTTATGCCGGAAATATCCAATCCAGAGAAGTCAAGGCTGCTGAACAGACTGGTCATATCAAAGTTATCTGCATCAAAACTTGCTATTAAGCCGGAGAAATCGACTTCAGATAAGTCAATGCCGAACAATTTTAGCACAGCTATAATAGTGTTCATGTCTAAACCGAAATTAGATATGATGCCAATAAGTTCTGACAAGCTGATTGCAGACAAGTCATAATCTGATAGGTCAATGTCTAGCTCAGCTAAATCAATGCCTAATGATTCAATTATTCCAGATAAGTTAAGTACAATTGCATCTAAGCATGAATAATCGCAGTTTTCAAATACGCTGCCTATATTTTTGAGCATATCTAAAATGCCTGAAATGTCCAAGCCAGATAAGTCAAGACTGCCTAATAAAGCGGATATGTCAAAGTTTTCTTCGTCAAAACTGGCTATTAAGTTGGAGAAATCAAGTTCAGATAAGTCAATTCCGAACAATTTGAGTGCGGATATGATAGTGTTCATATCTAAATCAATATTAGCTAAGATGCCAATAAGTTCTGACAAGCTTACTGCAGATAGGTCAATAGGTGGCATGTCAATGTTTAATTCAGCTAAAGCAGTGAAATCAATGCCTAATGAAGCGATTAATCCAGTCAAATCAAGTACAATTGCATCTAAGCATGAATAATCACAGTTCTTAAATATCTTGCCTAAATCAAGGTCTAAATCATTGAACATGTCTGCTATAGCAGAAATATCCAATTCAGATAAGTCAAGACTGCTTAATAAACTAGTGATGTCAAAGTTTTCTTCGTCAAAGCTTGCAATTAAGCCGGAGAAATCAAGTTCAGACAAATCAAGTCCTGATTTTTTACAGTTTTTATTATATTCTTCAACTTCTTTTTTGGATAATCTGCCCTCATGCTTGTCTTCATCATAATATTTTATTACTAAGCCTTTATATTCCCATTTGCCGGTGTCTTCATTAAAGTTGACATCTGCTACATTGCAATCAACATGGTAATAGTTTGCAGTTGCATCAGTTATGCCTTCTCCAGTAGTGATTGGTTCATCACCACTTAAAAGCATGGAGACAATATCATTGAGGTCAATTTCAGAATTGCTTAAGATTCCCATAAGCTCTGTCGCTTTAATTGCAGATAGGTCATAATTTGATAGGTCAATGCCTAAAGCAGATAGGTCAATGCCTAATGATTCAATCAATCCAGTTAAATTAAGTGTAATTGCATCTAAGCATGAACAATCACAGTTTTCGAATACGCCTCTTAAATCAAGATCTGAATTATTGAGCTTCTCTAAAATGTCAGCAATATCCAAGCCAGATAAGTCAAGGCTGCCTAATAAGCTAGTTAAGTCAAAGTTTTCTTCGTCAAAGCTAGCTATTAATCCTGATAAATCAACTTCAGATAGGTCAATGCCGAATAATTTTAGAACAGTTGCAATGGTGTCAATGTCTAATTCAATATTGGATATGAATCCAATAAGTTCTGATAATTTGATTGAAGATAGGTTAATATCTGGCATGTCAATGTCTGAATCAGCTAAAGCAGTCAAATCAATGCCTAATGAAGCTATCAATCCAGTTAAATTAAGTGAAACTGAGTCTAAGATTGTCTTATCGCAGTTTTCAAATATTCTAGCTAAATCAATGTCTGAATTTTTGACTATGTTAAAAATGCCAGTAATGTCATCGACAGATATGTTAAGGCTGCCTAATAAGGTAGTTATGTCAAAGTTTTCTGCATCGAAGCTAGCAATCAAACTGGATAATTCAATTTCATCCAATTCAAGACCAAATATCTTCAACATGGCTGAAATGGTGGACATGTCTATATCGAAATTATTTAGGATTTCCACGAGTTCTGACACTTTAATTGCAGATAGGTCATAATCTGATAGGTCAATGCCTAAATCAGCTAAATCAATGCCTATTGAATCAAGTAATCCTGTTAGATTAAGTTTAATTCCATCTAAACAGGTTAAATCAATGTTTTTAAATATCTTGCCTAAATCAAGGTCTGAATCTTCGAGCATATCTAAAATACCTGCAATTTCCTCGCTAGATATGTTAAGGCTGCCTAATAAGCTTGATATGTCAAAGTTTTCTGCATCAAAACTAATTAAACCAGACAAGTCAAGTTTATCTGAGTCAAGGCTTAATAATTTTAATACGGATTTAATGGTATCCATGCTAAAGTCAGAGTTACTTAATGCACCGATAAGGTCTGGTAAGCTAATTGCAGATAAGTCGTAATCGGATAGGTCAATGCCGAAATCAGCTAAATCAACATCTATTAATTCAATTATGTCAGATATATTTAGCACAATTCCGTCTAAGCTTGAATAATCAAAGTTTTTAAATATGCTGCCTATACTGAAGCTTGACATTTCAACGTCTGAAGATCCTTTATGCAAACTGGACATATTCCTAGTGTATGTGTCCATATCAAATCCTGAACTTAAAAGGGCACCGATGCTTAATAAATCTATTTGAGTAAGATCTATAGGAGATATGTGGCCAGTTAGGTTAATAGGCAATTCGGAATCGTCAGCAGGTGCTTTAATGTTTATGGTATCAATATTTAGCATAGGGAACAAGTCATTGAAACTTATGCCCGTCACATCAAAAGTACTCATGCCAATGTTTATATCAAAAGTATATGAATTTAAAATAGGTTCGAGTGATAAGTTTATATCATCCATGTAAAGAATAACATCATCAAAGTTTGTGTAATGGAAATTTGCTATGGATACAGATAAGTCAAAGTCTGATAATTTCAAATCATGAAGTAAGAAATTAATATTTAAATCAGATAAGATAACTCTATAGTCTTTGTTTATGATGTTTAATCTAGGTAAATTTACTGATATAGCAAGTTTTTGCCCATCCATTCCTATTGCTATATTAAAATCAAGGTCATCAAAAATTATAGTTGCATTATAGAAATTAGGATATAAAAAGTTGCTCATTCCAATATTTAAACATAGGCCATTATCAGGGTAAGATTTTGAAAATAAGTTAAGGCCTCTTAAATTTACATAATCTCTTTCAGTTATTATATCCAAAGTGTCCATAAATGCTGAAAGCTCAAGACTTTGTGGATCTGCACTAGGCAAAATAGATAAATCAAGATTCTTGAATGTGAATACAGTGCTTTCGAAGTCTGAATATGAAACTTCAGGAATATTCATTTTCAAATCAATATTTGAAGAATCTGAAGAAACTGCTGACACTGTATAATCGGACATGATCAAACCATTTTGAGTGAAACCTTCAATATTTATTTTAGCATTATCTTCAATAATGGTTTCGTCTTTAATAGTCAAATCTTTATAATTTATTCCATAATTGGTTAGTGTAGAACTTAATTCTCCATCTTCAACTGGTATATCTACATCAGACACTTCTTCACTGGAGGTTTCATTTGAATCATCATTTAAGATTGGCAACACTCTTTCAACGAGCTCTTCTTTTTTGCCTGAAACTGTTAAACCGTTTTCTCTTAAAATTTCTCTTAGTTCTTTTACGGTGTATTTTTCAGATATCTCTTCAGCAGTTAATGCTTTATTGTTTGAGACAGCATCAACAGCTTCTTCACCGACTTTTTTAGTTTTTTTCTTTTTAGTCATAATATCCTTCCATATAT
>NZ_JAZNIB010000318.1:0-17931 GCF_045577275.1 Methanobrevibacter sp. | reverse complement strand
TGTTGAAGATGTCAAGATACCTACATCTTCCATAGCTCTTAAATGTTCAATGATAGCTTTCTGACCTATTTGGAGCTCTTGAGATATTTCACTAACAAATCTTGGCTCTTCCCTTAAAAGATCCATGATATCACGTCTGGTTTTACAACCCATAACATCAAGAATCGCTTCCATATCAACATCATTCTGTTGACCTTGATTGTGTTCCATATTTTGACCTCCATTTCTTAAAATATATAATTATAAAATAGCATTTATTGTTTAATATGAAATTTTATTATGAATTTTTTTCTTAAAATCATGTTATTATTATCTTCTTTTTATTATGACTAAAAAAAATTCATAAAACTTTCTACAATAAAATATAAGTCATAAGTATTATATTAACTTTTTGTTACTAAAAACCGAAATCTTTATATAACATTTTGTTACTATAATAAGTATAGAGAAAGATAACATTTTGTTACTTTAATATAAAATGACAAAATAAAATCTAAATCCACTGGTCATTTATCAAAAGCAGAACTTTAACAAATCAAAAACTCAAATTTCTGCTGATAAATGACTTAAAACAAAAAAGTTATTGTAAGAAACCTATAAAATTCTAAAATATGATAACAAAACGGATAAAACACAAATCAAAGAATATTTCAAATCCTCTTTAAAAATCACACTATAAACAAAGATTTTTTAGATTTAATACATGCCCTAAATCTAGAAAACATAAAACACAATTTTCTATTAACCCATATGATAGAAAATCCTAAAATCTAAACTCTTTGATTTAAGTCATAATATTAAAGGAGCTTATCGCTCTCTTTCTCTTTCATTATTACTTTATGATAAATTCATTAAAGGTGAAAATGTGGCTAAGAAAGAAAAAGAAGAAAAAGAAGACTTAGAGATTGAAGAAGAAGATCAATCCAAAGTCCAAGAAGATGAAAATCCTTCTGAATCTGAAGAATCTTCACAAGATGGAGAAGATGAATGTGAAGACGATGAATTAGCTAAATTGAAAAAAGACCTTGAAGCAAAAGATGAAGAAATCATAGAGCTAAAATCCCATATTCAAAGACTTCAAGCAGACTTTGATAACTTTAGAAAACAAAATGATAAGCAAAAGCAAGATTTGATAAAATTTGCAAATGAAGGACTTATCGTAAAATTCCTTGATGTCTATGAGGATATGGAAAGGGCTCTTGAAAATTCAACTAATGAAGAAGAACTAAGAGAAGGTTTAGAGCTAATCTATTCAAAAATGAAAAATACTTTAGAAAAAGAAGGTGTAGAAGAGATTCCTGCAGTGGGAGAAAAATTCGATCCATTCAAACATGAAGCGTTGCTCACTGTAGACAGTCCAGATCATGAAAACAATGAAATCGTTGATGAACTTATGAAAGGATACACCTTAAAAGATAAGGTTATCAAATACTCTAAAGTAAGAGTTTGTAAAAAAGCTAAAAAGGAATAGAAGTTCAAAAATTAAAAAAAATAAAATTCATACTTACAAATTATTAATAAATAATTTCAAATCAAATATTCTTAAAAAAAAAGAATATTTGAAAAACCAAAACTCGACTCAAACATTTGAAAAAATGTTCGATGAATAAAAAAAAAATCAAAATAACCATTTAAAAAAAAAATCAAGTGTAAAGGTGAAAAATATGTCTGATACTAAAAAAGAAAAAATTATTGGAATTGACTTAGGTACTAGTAACTCTGCAGCATCTGTACTTGTCGGTGGTAAACCAACCGTTATCCCAAGTGCAGAAGGTGCAAGCCAATATGGTAAAGCGTTCCCAAGTTATGTAGCATTCACTGAAGACGGACAACAATTAGTTGGTGAACCTGCAAGAAGACAAGCTGTAACCAACCCAGAAAACACCATTAGTGCAATCAAAAGGAAAATGGGTACTGATTACAAAGTAACTATCCAAGGAAAACAATACACTCCACAAGAAATCTCTGCAAAAATCTTGCAAAAGATCAAAAAAGATGCAGAATCCTTCTTAGGAGAACCTATTGAAAAAGCGGTTATTACCGTACCTGCTTACTTTGACGACAACCAAAGAACTGCAACCAAAGACGCAGGAACTATTGCTGGTCTTGATGTAGTAAGACTTGTAAACGAACCTACCGCTGCAAGTTTAGCATATGGTATCGACAAACAAGATGATGACGATGATGTAAACATTTTAGTATTCGATTTAGGTGGAGGTACCTTAGACGTAACCATCATGGAATTTGGTGGAGGAGTATTCGAAGTACAATCCACCAGCGGTGACACCCAACTCGGTGGTACCGACATGGACAATGCAATCATGAACTACTTAGCATCAGAATTCAAAACTGAAACCGGCATTGACTTAATGACTGATGACCAAGCAGTACAAAGATTAAGAGAAGCAGCTGAAAAAGCAAAAATCGAATTATCCACTACCTTAACCAGTGAAGTAAACTTACCATTCATCTGTATGGGTGCAGACGGCAAACCTCACAACCTCATTAACAACTTAACCAGAGCAAAATTAGAAGAATTGGTAGATCCTATCGTAAACAAATGTGGTCAACCTATCAAACAAGCATTGGATGATGCAAAAATGACCAAAAACGACATTAACAAAATCATCCTTGTTGGTGGACCTACCAGAATGCCAATCGTACAAAAATTCGTTGAAAACTTCATTGGCAAACCTGTAGAAAGAGGAATTGACCCTATGGAATGTGTAGCAATGGGTGCAGCTATCCAAGGTGGAGTACTCGCTGGAGAAATCAAAGACTTAGTTCTCTTAGACGTTACCCCATTATCCTTAGGTATTGAAACCTTAGGTGGAGTATCAACTACCCTTATTGAAAGAAACACTACAATTCCTGCTAAAAAATCTCAAATCTTCTCAACTGCAGCTGACAACCAACCTTCAGTAGACATTCACGTAGTCCAAGGGGAAAGAAAAATGGCAGCAGACAACACCACTCTTGGAAGATTCCAATTAGTGGGAATACCTCCTGCACCAAGAGGAATGCCTCAAATTGAAGTAACCTTCGATATTGACGCAAACGGTATTATAAACGTTACTGCTCAAGACAAAGGAACCGGTAAAGAACAATCAATTACCATCACTTCCTCTACAAAATTAACTGATGAAGAAATTGAAAAAGCAGTTAAAGAAGCAGAAATGAATGCTGAAGCAGATAAGAAGAAACAAGAAGAAATTGAAGTAAGAAACAATGCAGACTCTATGATTTACACTGCAGAAAAAACCATCAATGAGGATGAAATCAAAGACAAAGTCTCTGATGACGAAAGATCCAACATTGAAAGATTAGTTGCTGAACTCAGAGAATTAATCAGCGGCGATGACATTGCAGCAATCAAAGAGAAAACAGATGAACTTACCAAAGTAGTTCAAGACATCGGTGCAAGAATCTACCAAGAAGCTGCAGCAGCTCAACAAGCAGCACAAGATGCAGCTGGAGCAGCAGGTGCAGACCCTAACGCAGGAGCTGGACCACAAGATGATGATGACGGCACTATCGATGCTGAATTCGAAGAGAAAAAATAAATAAATCATAACTTATTATAGATTAAAATTAATTTTAATCTATTTTATTTTTTGATTTATATCATGTTTATAACCTCTCAAAAATAATAAATTGAATTCTTTTAGACATTCCTCCTTAAAAAAATTCTTAGCCACTATACTCATTCAATGTCTAAAAAGAATTCTTTTTATTAAAATATTAGAAAAATAAATTAAATTTAAATATTAAAATTAACTAATAATTTATTTAGTAACCTATTATTAAGTAAAATTTAATTAAATTATCAAATCAAGAATATCTCAAAAATTCAAAACAAATAGTTTAATTAAATTTTAATTAATAGTTTTATACTATTTTTAAAATAATTGAAACAAATATGAAATGGAAAATAACTTTATTCTAAAGAGATAATCAATCATAATAATTTTTATAGGTGACGAAATGGCAGAGAAGCGTGACTACTATGAAGTTCTCGGAGTAGATAAAACTGCTGATGAGAAGGAAATCAAAAAGGCTTATCGTAAATTAGCTAGAAAATACCATCCTGACGTTGTGGAAGATGATAAAAAAGAGGAGGCTACTGAGAAGTTCAAAGAAATCAGTGAAGCTTACGCTGTCTTATCCGATGAAGAGAAAAGAGCAAGATATGATCAGTTTGGTCATGCAGGTATGGAAGGCTTCTCTAACGAAGACATCTTTAGAAACGTAAACTTTGAAGACATCTTCCAAGGATTTGGAGGAGGTGGAATAGAAGACATCTTCGATCTCTTCGGATTTGGTACAGGCCGATCCAGGTCCCGCAGTGCTGGGCCAAGAAGAGGAAGTGACATCTACACCGAAATTCAAATTACCTTAGAAGAGGCAGCAAATGGTGCAGAAAAAGAGATAACCGTTAGACACGATGTATTCTGTCCTGTTTGTGAAGGTTCCAAAGCAGAACCTGGAAGTGAAGTTGAAACCTGTCCTGCCTGTGGAGGTACCGGTCAAAGAAAACAAATCAGACAAAGCCTATTTGGACAAGTCATGAATGTTGTCCAATGTGGTGAATGTGGAGGTACCGGTAAAATCATCAAAGAGCCATGTCACAACTGTAAGGGTAGAGGAACCATCAAGGAAAGCAAAACCCTCAACATAAAGATTCCAGCAGGTGTTGAAAACGGAAACCGTTTAAGAGTATCCGGCGAAGGAAATGTTGGTGATGTTGGTGGAGGAAACGGAGACCTTTATGTGGAAATCTACATCAAAAGACATGAATACTTTGAAAGGGATGGAGCTAACCTTTACTATGAAAAACAGATCAGTTTCGTCCAAGCAAGTTTAGGTGACACCGTTGACATTCCAACAATCAATGGGGAAGTTGAGCTTAAGATTCCACCTGGAACCCAAAGCGGAACCACATTCAGGCTAAGAGACCAAGGTATGCCTTACATGAGACGTGGTGGCAAAGGTAACCTTTATGTAAACATTACCGTTGTTGTTCCTCAAAAACTCTCCAAAGAACAGAAAAAGCTCTTGATCCAATTCGGTGAAATAAGTGGAGACGAAATCAAGGTCTACAAAAAAGGAATCTTTGACAAGGTCAAAGATGCCATCAACAACCCTTAAATAAAATCTTGTTCTAAAATGATGTTTAATTACTTAAACATCTAATTCATTTTTTTATATTTTTAATTTTTCGATACAACTATTTTTTCTAATTTTATATTTTCAATTCTAATTTTATATTTTTCAATACCAATTTCATTAGCTATTTTTAAAAATTCTACTAAAACTTAAAATTTTTATCCTCGTATGTAGATACTTCCAGATGAAAATAAATAATTTAGAAAATCATTCAATTTAATAAGAGTTATCTATAATTAAAATATAGTTTGCCCATCAAACTATCATTTTAAATATATCTTAAACCAATTAAGTTAAATTAAAATTTTCAGCAAAAAATCTTTATGTCAAAATAGGCATTTTCATATTAAATTCATATTAAACATTAATATTATAAAAGACAAATAGATTATAGTAAAAATTTAAGATAGGCAAGATCATATGATGTACAGTATAAAAATGCGATGTTCAAAAGGTGGCCCTCATGAAAAAGGAGGCAAACACATCTCAGGAGCAGAACGTATTTTAAGAGAAGATGAGATTGAAGAGGAGTTGATAAATGTCTATAGAAGGGCAATCACTCATGAAAGAGGAAAGCCTGATTTCATAAACCTCAAGATTGAAAAGATAGATGAGGATGACATCATCTACAAGAAAAGATTGAACATAAATCAGCATCAAGTAAATTCCATAGAGGAAGGATTGAATCTTGCCAAAGACATATTGAAGGAAAATTCAGTTAGCGAAGAATCTGCAGACAATGCAATTCAAAATTTGCTTGAGCTTGAAGAAAGCATGCATGGAGCAATGCTTTTCGATAAGGACAGCGGAGAAAGAATAGATGATAATGGAATCAAAGGAGTCAGAGTAACTGGAATAGCTAGTGCAGACATAAGCAAATATAAGGAATCCTTAAAAAATGATGGAAGGGAAGGACTGCACCTTGAAGAGGCATTGATTCTTGCATCCAAAATAGCAAGCTGCAAAGGGATTGTAGCGGAATTATGCTGGTCAGATGATCCAAGCTATGTCATAGGATATGTTGGGACAAAAGACAATTATGAACGTATCCCTATCTTAAAGGAAGAAGGAAATCCAATTGGAGGAAGAGTCTTCTTCGTTGATTCTAATCAATTGAATGATGATTACACTTTAGATGATTTGATAGACTATCTTGAAAATCAAATCGTGCTGATTGAATAAATAAAAAAAATAAAATTAATTGATGATGATATCATGAATCCGAATCTTGAAAATGAACTTAAGGAAGAACTTGATGAACTTGAAAAGAATGATCTTCTAAGAACAGTAGATGACTTAAGGTTTATCTCTTCTACAAAGGCCATTGATAATGATGGAAATGAATTTCTTGTATTTGGAACCAACAACTATCTTGGATTAACACATCATCCCAAAGTAATGGAAGCATGTAAAGATGCAAGTGAATATGGAACCGGTTCAACTGGTTCAAGGCTAACTACTGGAGCTTCTTTTGAAGCTAGAGAGCTTGAAAACAATATCTCAGAGTTTAAAAACACTGAATCCACACTTATTTTTAATACAGGATATATGACTAATTTAGGAGTGATTTATGCACTTACAAAAGAAAATGATGTCATATTCTCTGATCAATTGAATCATGCAAGCATTATAGACGGAACAAGAATCTCCAAAGCAAGTGTTAGAGTATATAAACATAAGGACACTTCAGATTTAGAGAATCTTATCAAGAAAGAGATCGAATCAAACAATGAACCAAATAATAAATCAAATTTCTTCATAGTTTCAGATGGAGTCTTCAGCATGGATGGAGACATTGCTCCACTTCCAAAACTTGTCGAAATAGCTAATGAATACAACTGCACTCTCATTATCGATGAAGCTCATGCAACTGGAGTAATCGGCAAAAACGGAAGAGGTACAGTTGAATACTATAGGAATAAGACTGGAATTGATTTAACTGACTCTGTTGATTTGCAAATAGGAACATTAAGCAAAGCACTTGCATCTGAAGGGGGATATGTAAGTGGAAAGCAAGTCTATATAGATTATCTTATAAACAAGTCAAGACCATTCATATTCTCAACAGCACTTTCACCATCTACAATAGCTAGTGCTAATGCTGCATTAAACTTATTGAAAGAAAATAGTGAAGAATATTTATCCAATTTAAATGAAAACACAAGACTTATGAGAAATCTCCTTAATGATGCAGGATTGAATGTGGTGGATGGAGAAACACCAATCATACCAATCATCATAGGTCCTGCAGAATTGGCAAACAGATTCTCTAAGAAGCTAGAAAAAGAGGGAATTTTAGTATCCTCCATCCGACCGCCATCAGTTCCTAAAGGCGAAAGCAGATTAAGATTAACCATAATATCCACCCATACAAGAGAGGAAATCAAATCCACTGCAAACACCATAATAAAAATAGCTAATGAACTTAAAAAATAGGAAAAATAAAAAACAGTATTTTTCCTAAAAAAATATAAAATTATTAAAATTAATAACATCCACAACGCTTAAAAGTTTTGAATATTCTTAAAAATATCTTGTTATTTATTTTTTTATTCTTAAAAATGAAAACTGTAAATTATTTAGATATTAAGTTAATTAATACTTAATTGTTTAAATTTTTACATGTTAACTATTAATTCTATTAAGATTATTTTTATATATTGTCCTAAAAATAATATAATCATGCCCATTTTATGGATTTATGAGAATAAAAAAATTTATTCGTATATTTAATGAAATCTAAAACTTTTTTTTGTGATGCAAATGGATAAAGAAATGAAAAACCGTATTCGAGAAATAACTGCCACTATGCGAAAACATGGTTTTGGCGAACTGTTGAATAAAACAATTAAAGAAAAGATCCTTCCTTCAAAAGAGGAAGAGTACAATATATTATTAGACCCAGAGCTTCCGGTAAAGTTAAGAGTGATGTTTCAGGATTTAGGCACCAGCTTTATCAAATTGGGCCAGCTATTAAGCACTAGGCCAGATATGGTTGGAGAAAGGATTGCAACTGAATTTGAAAAACTACAGGACGATAATCCACCTATTACCTATGAAGAAGTCAAAAAAATAGTTGAAAGGGAACTTAATGGAAATATTGACGATTTATTTTCAGAGTTTTCAGAAGAAAGTCTTGCAACCGCATCAATTGCCCAAGTTCATGAAGCTAAATTAATTTCCGGAGAGAGAGTAGCTGTTAAAGTTCAAAAAGAGGGCATTGCAGATTCCCTTGAATATGATATAGCAATTATGAAACATCTAGTATCTCAAATTCATAAGCATAACGATGAATTCAGGAAATACAATTTACCGGGAATGATTGATGAATTCGACTATAATATTCATATAGAAATTGATTTTACAAATGAACTTATCAATATGAAACAGTTGGATGAAAATTTTTCCGAAGATGAAACCATACATATTCCAATAGCTTATTCTGATTATAGCACCTCAAAAGTTCTTACTATGGAGTTTATTGATGGAACAAAAATGCATGATGTATATCAAAGCGAAGGAGAAGAATTTGACAAACCACTTCTCGCAAAGCGCACCATTGAGTCTTTTATGAAGCAAGTGCTGATTGATGGATTTTTCCATGCCGACCCACATGCCGGAAACCTAATCGTTTTAGATGACAATGTTTTATGCTATATTGATTTGGGATCAGTTGGAATTCTTGATGATGACTTTAGAAAAGATCTTTGTGACTTATTGATGATGATTGCAGACAAAGATGTCAACGGCTTGATAAATCAGTTCATTTATATGGGTGTCCTTGAATATAATATGGATACCACTACCCTAAAACGAGACCTTCGTGATTTATTCTTTAGATATTTTGCTCAAGAATCTAGAGGACTGAATGAAGCATTGATGAGACTTCTTGACCTTATGCAGGATTATGGTATTGTTCTTCCTAATGAATTCGTTTCAATGGCCAGAGGAATATCAATGATTGAATCTGTTGGCACTGCATTAGACCCTAATTTAGACGTCATTGATATCATTGAACCAATTGTCAAAGAAGTAATGCAAGAAAGAATGAACATAAAAGAATCCATTGGAAACAAAAAGGGCAGTTTGGTTTACTATAAAAACATGCTTAAGTCACTGCTGCCTCTTCTGGCAAATACCGTTCATAAAATAAACAATGACGATATGAAAGTCAGGTTTGAAATTGAAAGAATCGATCGTATTGTAAGCAAATTTTCATTAGTTGTAATTATTGCTTCACTTTTGATGAGTTCTTCAATAGCCTTGACAATTACCAGAGGTCCAATGTTATTTGACATGCCTTTAATTGCTGTTTTAGGTTATATTGTAACATTTATTCTTGGTGCCATATCTGTTTTAAATTATTTGTATCAGCGCTAAGATTTTAACATCTTTTGCTGTGTGGATGAGATTGAAAGAATTGATAAAAATAGTATGCTGTTTAATTAATAACAGATGTGCTGTTTTAATTTTTGTTTCTTTCAATTTCCTTTTCATTGATTTTAAAGAATTTAATAATAATGATAATTTGTAAAAAAAATAAGCAATTTAAGACCTTATTTAAGGCCAAGCAATCTGATTTTTAATGGTATGCCGAGAGTAACCCACATTCTGTTTTATACAGCATTCATCTTAGCGAACTACTTTGCTTCCCTTAGAGGTCATCAGCACCTTTGTTCTTGCATCCTGTAGATTGGCCGTTTCACCGATTCCTTTAATGTCCATCAGTCAAGCATCATTGTCATCCATCAAAGGCCGTGTCGTTTCTGCTCCAGAGTCATACTTCTCAGCATAAGTCTTTCAACTTTACAGTCTATACGATGTGCGGAGTTTCCCTAGTTATAAAACCAGCAGCTGTCTTCGGCTTACCATTAAGAATATTTTATTTTTTATAGTATAAATAATTAAAACAGCTAAAAAATTAAAAAAGTAAAAAGCATGAAAAAGTAAAAGTAAAAGAAAAAGAAAAATAAAAAGAAAAAGTTAAGAGGGAAACTATCCCTCAACCATAATCAACTTACCTGTCGAAGAGTCTCTATAAACCTTACCCATCTCGGTATAGCCTTGGCCAGAACTATTGCTTACATCAGGAGTTTCATTTAATTCCTGACCTTGATCCAATTCAGTCACCTGTTGCATATCCTGCATCATTTGCTGCTTTTGCTCTTGAGTAATATCATCATTAAAGACAATGCTTTGCATATTCCATGAAATAACCAAGAATACAAGCAATCCAACTGCAATAACCAGCATTGCATCCACAAGGTTTGCAGCACCAGCCATTGGATCCTCTTCTTCACCTTTATTTAAACGTTTATTTGATTTATGACGTGCCATAATATCACATTACCTAAACCAATGCCAAATTTATTCGTTTAATCTATCCAACACTGCTTTAGATAAAGCATCCAAATTGGACAAATATTGTTCATACCATCGTCTTCTGACTTTGGAAACAAAGTAAGCCACTGCTCCAGCACCAATACCCACTACAGTTGTATCAAAAGCTACAATAATCGCATTGGATAATGTGCTTACATCTCCACTGCCTAATGCAGCAAGTCCTGGACCCATAGGTATCAATGTACCCATCAAACCAAGGGTAGGCCCAATTTTAGTAATGATATCTGTTGTCTGAAGTTTTTTCTCAATAATGTCTTCTTCATTTTCGATTAATTTTTCAGCTAAAGCTTCTCTTGAGTCTTTCTTTAACTCTCCAGACCTTGCAATATTAACCAAAACCCTTTTTTGATTTTTTGGAATTTGGGCAGTTTTTATAATGCTTTCCATTTCACTTTCATCTTTAGAACGAGATATTGAAAATATTAAATCCTTGATTAATTTAACGGGTACTTTCTTACGAGAACTGTATTCTGATATAAGGCCTCCGACAGTAATTACAGCATACAATGCAAATAACAATAAAAATATTATTACTGGTATCTGTAAACTTTGAGAAACAACATTTAATGCTGAAGTTAATAAATCACTTCCGGGAATCACTGTTACCATTTAAAATCACCAATAAAAAATTAAAAAAATTAAAAATATGAAATTGAATTAACTTAAAATATTTCTTTTTCTTGAAAATACTGCACCGATAACAATCAAAAGAACCAATGCAATGACAGAACCGATCAAGCTGTCCATTGAAGCTATGCCAATTGACCCCATAGACTTGTTCATAATTGCTGCAATGTTAGGAATGACCAATGCAGACAATAGGAAATAGATTCCTAAGAAAAACATGAAATTTCCTAAAACAATTGGATAAGGCTTGTCAACATATCTGATAAATATGTTTGATGCATAGTAAGTTATGATGATGGTTAAAACCAACGCCAATGCCACATATTTACTTAAATCTACAGCCCCTAAACCAACAGTTGGAGCAACCAACAATATGCTTACAACAATTGATCCGAAACAGCAAGGACATGGAGCTATAACAGCCGCACATGTAGCTGCGGTAGTGTTCTTTTCAAAAACTTTCCATTCCCTAATTGTGAATATGCCTGCCAATATCATGATGACAGCCATCAGTATAAAGAAAAGAGAGTTGTAAGTATAAATCAATTCAGTAATTTCATTTGTGTAATGTGAAGAAATTTCAGCAAGTATCAAAACTCCAGCACCATAGCCAAGACAGACGGTAGCCAAATATTTTTTTGATAAGTTAGCCAAACCAACTGCAAGACCTAGCTTTATACCAAAAACCAGCACTGCAGCCAAAATTCCAAATTGCCACAACATACTAATTGTATCCATAAATCTCACCACAAAATTTTATCATATTTTCCTTTTAGGATATGCAAATTCAAAATATCCCATGAAAGAAAATAATCATTATTTACCTTATATGCCATATGAGAAAAATTTACTCGTGATTGAAATGCAAGGGAAATAATCATTATTTCACTTTTTATAAATGGAATAAATGTGAACTATTTTTATCACTTATTTTTATAATGGGAATAAAATTTGAATATGAGAATTATCATATTTCATTAATAATTGGCCCATATTCAAAATTTGAAAAATAATGAATAATCATTATTTACCTTCAAAATGAAGAAATAATCATTATTAACACTATTTTTCTAGAAACTCAAAAAAATAAAAAAAAATAAAAAATAAAAATTTTATTTTTTTAAAAGACAATGCAACCAAAAATGACATTAGAGATCATTTGTATTCAAAATCATCATCCATATCATCATAATAGTCATCATCATCGTTTTTGTTTCTGAAATAACCTAATCCTATCAATAGGACCAAACAGATTACACAAACTATGATTGCAATAGGCATGCTTACATCCTTAGGTGCTACAGGAGTGCTTGTATGTTGAGTGACTTCCATAGCTCTACCATCACCGGCAGCATCAGGAGTTCCTGCATCCATATCACTGTCAGCATCTGCTTTTCCTTCAACATCCATACCTACACCAGCACTTGAACTGGAACCAGGAATTTCAGTATTTCCTTGGGAACTTTGAGATTTGGTACTTGAACTGCTGTTTGTTGGAACAGTTCTGGATGTATCATTTGATTCAGTAGAAGTGTCAGTTGTCTGGCTATCGATCTCTGTTGCATTTGAAGGCAAGTCAGTAGCATTCTGCAAGAATTTTGGATTCAATGTTGCATTATACAATGTTGGCAATAATTTTGCAAGCAAATCAGCATTGACATATTTCAATGCCCATTCCATCATAGCAACATTACCGCAACTGCAGTCACAACATGCCACACCTTTAGCTATGGTTGATTGAGCCCAAGTGTTTGCAATGTTCTTAATGGTAGCCTCATCAGCATTCCAGTATCCTTCATATGCAGAAGTCAACATGGTACCGCTTAATGAAATCAAGGAATATGCATTATTGCCTGTTTTTAACCATTCCTTAACTCCTAAACCGTATTTATCCAAATAATAAGTGTCATATACATTATCCCAGACGGATTCGGAAACAGAAGAAGGTCTTGTAACTTGCCATCCTAATAAATTGGAAATGAATTTATTGGATATGTATCTAGCACCGCTGTATCCTTCTTGCATCATTCCTTTAATCCATTCAGGATTCAAATATCTTGTATTCAACTCATTATAGAAAACTTTTTCAAATGAAGAGACATATGCATTTTCCTTATCTGCATACATCAAGACATTCATTGTAGGAGTTTTATTGGTTAAATATGCCACAGTCATGGAGAGACCTCCCCAGTAATCAAAGAAGTCATCATTATCCAATACACCATATTGATTGGTGTTACGGCTGACAACAATGTGGTCAGTGTTTGATAATGCTCTCATGAAAACGACAGGGTCAGTGTCACCCCAGTAGTATTTGGAATACATATTACCCATTCTGCCAATGTAAAACTCAGACAGTTCATCTGTATCGTTCCAAGTCCATGACATGGATACCAATTTGGAAATACCTGCACCATAATCTCCATTAGGAGGTGCAAATATACGGGTAATTGCATTTTCACCAGCTTGGGTGGTGTTATAACCTAAGCTTAAGTAATATAGGCAGTCTTCAACCCAATGTTTTGCTACATAATTGTCTTCCAATGACTCGGAAGCAAGCCCTTTATAGCTAACGCTTTTGGCAATGCTAGTCAATGCCTCTTTTAATTGAGGGCCATATTCACTATCCATAAGAGTTTTGTTCTTAATGATTGTATTATAAGAACGTATCAAAGCCATTCTATATGCATTATCTAATAAACGAGCTTGAGAACTGTATAAATCTCTGAATAAACCACTTGTAATTACAGTCACGTCTATTCTTTTATTAGCCCATCCTTCAGGACGTGTCAAATCTTTCAATTCAATCACAGCTGGAAGGTCTTCAACTTTCTTACCGGTTGGAATTCCTTCCTCATCATAACCTGCACTTGATGAGTCATGCCAAACAGGTTTCATTCCAAGCAAGTAAAGAACTGCAGATACCAAAGCACCATCGTCTCTGGCAGTTTCTACACACCAAATACCCATAATGATTTTTTCGGTTGTATCATCCAAATCTGCCAAAGTCAACAATGTTAAAGTTTTGGCATAATCCCAAGCTTCCTGTGTTGGAAGTTCAGAGGATTGATCCTGGAACATGTTTGCACCAGTAGGAAGTACCTGAGGCACAGTTACACTTTCCCCACCGATATTTACAGGAATATAATGTCCATTCAATGCAGAAACCATAGCATCCAATTCGCCATCTATACATTGATTGTAGAGATCAATGTAAGTTTTAGCTATGTTTAAAGACTCCATAAACTCTAAACTATTTAATCCTACAGTTTCGCTAACTGCATTGACGTCACCATAAATCAAATCACGGCAAATCTCTACAGATTTGTTCAAGACAATCTCTCTTTTCAAAGGAGATAAGCTTGAATAATCACTTGAATAATAATAATTCGCAAGTTGATCCAATAAATTGGTTTTCTCGCCGTTTATTTCAAAGCTGTGAGATGCGATAATTGCAACAGTGTTTGCCAAATCTTCATCAGTCCATTTTTGACCGATTGCATGAAGTCCTAATGGATATAATGTGTCTTGAGTATTTTTCAGGAAAGTTTCCAAAGCAGGAATCAATGATTCCACACTGGAACTGTTTATTTCAAGTTCAGACATTCCAATAGTGAGATAATAATCATTTTTAATGACTATGTCCTTAATCTCTTTAGATAAGGCATCTTTTGCATTTACATCATTGGCATTGGCATATTCTTCCAATAAATTAGCCAATACAGTTAAATTACCATATAAATGAGTAAATGATTTTGGAGAGTCCAAATGAGAAATCAATACTGCAAAACCTCTTCTTTTAGCTTGAATTGCTTCAGCTAAACCATCAGTAATATAGAAATATACTTGAGGAACCTTGCCTACAACAATGGATCCGTAGTCATTGTAAGATAAAAGAACTTCCTTACCCGGCAACCATTCGTGTGTAGCGTGTCTTCCAACAAAGACCATTGCATTTGAATGTCTGGTTTGCATATAATAATAAGCAGCCAAATATTGATGGGTTGGAGCAACTGCAGTACAATGATAAAGGTTTTCAATATTAGCTTCCCAACCTCTTTGAGGTTCAGGACCAATGAATACATTACCAAAAGTCAAACCAGGAATGACAAAATAATCTTTTCCATTACGGTTTACAAGCATGATGTTTCCTGGAGCTTCACCCCATCCATTCAAACCGGATATGTTCAAGGCTTTAAACTCATCATAATATTGCAAGAATTCATTGTAATATTCAATTGAAGAAGTGTTGGCATAAAGCTTCAATGATTGAACAATATTGTCCAAGACATTTGTAGCAGCCACTGCCTGGTCATCAGGAAGCAATGCCTTAATCTGATTATACCAATCGGATACCAATGCATCCACTTCATCAGTATAATTCATCAATACAGCCTTTTTGACAATTTCTCCAATGTATGCAACAGGACCTTCGGTGACTTGCAATTTCACAACATCATCCAAAGAATTGAACCAAGCCATGTACTCCTCTGCTGGAAGAAGAGTGACACCTGATCTGTTAGCTAATTTTTCAACTTCTCCAGGAGCCCAATTAGCTACATTGATACCGCAGGTTAACATCATATCTTCAAGTTCAGAAACATTGCTTGGCAGATCAGTTACATTATAACCTTCAGCCTTTAAAGTTAAAAGCATGTTGTAAACACTGGTGATTGCATCCAAATAACTTGCTCCTATATTCTGTTTTCCAGGAGGATAATTGTAATATACAATTGAAATCATCTTATCGATGTTCGGTGTATATTGCAAATCAACCCAAGAATCCACCCTGTCAACCAATAACTGAATGTTTTTCTCTACAGGAACAAATGTCAAGATGGTCGCACCGGTTTTATTGGAAGTGTAGGAATCGACTCCTCCCACATAAGTTGCATCAAAGATTCCTTGGGATTCGGCAATGGTTACATGCCACCATTTGTCACTTTTAGTGGTTGTCAAACCAATAGGACTTAATTCCCATTGCTCATTGGTAATGTACTCAGAGTGAACAGCCCTGAATACAGGAACATTTGCATCTTCAAAGAAATTGGTGGCATTGGTGAAATTCTCACCACCAACACCATAAGCAACCATTGAGATGATTGCATCGATATTGACGTCAAATTGTTCAGGATTCTCCAGGAATCCGCTAACATTGGAACCTGCATTTGTCCAATATTTTACCATGATGTTTAACTGTTCCGCACTTCCTGCAGGACAGTAAATAGGAATTACATTGTATCCCATTGTTTCCAAATGTTTAGTGATTGAATTCACCAAATCCAATTGTTGGGATTGAATATACATTGTACTTTCCAATATACCAACTGTGCGTTGATTTGAAACATTGAAAAAGGTTGCAACATATTCATCCAAGGAATACCATCTATCTCTAAAAATTCCAGAACCTTGAACTCCTGTAAAGTTAGGATTTTCATAATCACAAGGATATCCTAAGAAATTAAGAGTGCATAATATTTCATTTTTCAAATTGCTTTTATCATTGATGTCCTTATACAATACTAATTTATTGAAGAAATCAGGGAATGCATCACCATTATCATTTATATAATTAGCAATTGTTTCAAAATTTCCTCCTCTTTTAGTATTGTTGAAGTAGGATATCAAATCATCATTGGAAGTGCTTAGAAATATTTTTTCAAAATTGATTGTGGAATTTCTTACTAAGTTCAATGAGGTAGATGAGGAATCTGTATTGCCACTAGGAGGCTCTAATATAAGGAATACCTTCTTATTAGATAATTCCGGATATTTGCCTAATAAATTGGTTAAAACTGCATCTACATTGGAACTTACCCATTGGCCTAAGAAAGCATCACAGGAACTCATTAAATCGTATAATTCCTCTTCAGACATCACAGTCACTTGAGATGCGCTTCTGATATTTATCACTACATTGGAAAAGTTCGGATCATCCAATATTTCACAAGCGGCGGTGTCAAAAAGATTGTTTCCAACAGTATCACTTACTATGAATATATTATAGGAATCAGCATCTTTTAAAGAGTTTTTTATAGGATTGCCGATTTCCAAATCCGCTTCCTCATCAAAGACAAGTTCTTCAATTTTCATATCATTTGAATCATCATCATTTAATTCTTCAGAACTTTCATCTCCTAAAGAATTGTTATTATCAGAAACTAAATAACTTTCATCATCTAAAGCAGAGGATACAGATGACTGCATATCCAAATCTGAACCTAAATTTTGAGTAGAATATTCATTAGAAGATTCTTTCAAATTAGCTTCAAGCTTATCTGATGAAATTCCATCCTCAACATCCCCAATTTCATTAATTGAATTAAAATCAATGCTTTGATCACTTGGACCGATAACATTTAATTTTAAATTGGAATTATCCCCAATGCCATTGGCATCAGTCAAATCCATATTATCTGCAGATATGGATTGGGGGACAATTAGAATCAATAAAATTAAAGATATCAAAAATATTCTTTTATTAAGTTTCATATAATCACCCATATAATAAGAAAGCATTGAAAGAACATATTGTTTTAAAGTTGGATAAAAAACTTAAAAAAATTTCAAGCATAAGAAATATAAAAAATTTAAGTTGAATGAACAACTAGAAAACTAATAAAATAGTTCAAGAAACTTTCTTATTATGATAAATAATTATATAATTTTTATATAAATATATTTCGAAGCAATTATTACTAAATCGGATATAAAGGTCAAAAAAGTAATAATTTT